>JBBQJU010000043.1:0-13293 GCA_038326215.1 Gemmatimonadales bacterium
CGTGAACGAGGCCTACGCGATCCTGCAGTTCAACAAGAAGCTCGCGGCGAAGCAGATCGCGAAGACGCTGAAGTCGGCGGTGGCGAATGCGGAGCAGAAGGCCCTCCTCGCCAACGAGGCGTTCGACGTCGACCTGCTGGTCGTCTCGGATGCCCAGGTGGACATGGGCTCGCCGCTGAAGCGGTTCGCCGCCGCGGCGCAGGGCCGGGCGACGCCGATCCGGAAGCCGACCAGTCACGTCAAGATTGCCGTGACGACGAAGGGGGCGAAGTAATGGGTCAGAAGACGCATCCAGTCGGATTCCGGCTCGGGGTCACGAAGCAGCCGCTGTCGCGCTGGTACGCAACGTCGAAGGACATGCCGTCGCTGCTGGCCGAGGACCGCCTGATCCGTGACTACATCCAGCGCCGACTCGGGCACGCGGCCATTGCCGAAGTGCACATCGAGCGGAAGCCGGGCAAGGTGACGGTCACGATCCACACCGGGCGACCGGGCGTGGTCATCGGCAAGCGCGGTGCCGAAGTGGACAAGCTCCGCGAGGAGCTGGCCATGGTGCTCCAGCGCCAGCTGAAGGTGACCAAGGACGTGGCGGTGAACGTCGAGGAGATCAAGCGGCCGGAGCTGTCGGCCAAGCTGGTCGCCGACAACATCGCCGCGCAGCTCGAGCAGCGCATCTCGTTCCGCCGGGCGCTCAAGCGCGCCGTGCAGAGCGCGATGCGGATGGGCGCCCAGGGCATCCGCGTGCGGGCGGCGGGTCGCCTCGGCGGCGCCGAAATCGCGCGGACGGAAGGGTACCGCGAAGGGCGGGTGCCGCTGCACACGCTGCGCGCCGACATCGACTACGCCACCGGGACGGCGAAGACGACCTACGGAGCGATCGGCATCAAGGTCTGGATCTTCAAGGGCGAGGTCGTGGACGACATGAGCGGCCGCACCTACAGCACGGGGAGCTGACACCATGTTGGCACCGAAGCGGATCAAGTTCCGCAAGACGTTCAAGGGGCGCACCAAGGGCGTGGCCACCCGCGGCAAGTCCGTGTCGTTCGGCGAGTGGGGGATCACCTCGCTCGAGCCGGGGTGGATCACCAACCGCCAGATCGAGGCGGCCCGTGTCGCGATGACCCGTGAGATGAAGCGTGGCGGCAAGGTGTGGATCCGGATCTTCCCGGACAAGCCGATCACGAAGAAGCCGGCCGAAACCCGCATGGGCAAGGGCAAGGGCAATCCGGAAGGGTGGGTGGCCGTCATCAAGCCGGGCCGCGTGCTCTTCGAAGTGGATGGGGTGACGGAAGAGTTGGCGCGTGCCGCGTTGGCACTGGCCCAGGCGAAGCTGCCCGTCCGGACCCGCGTCCTCAAGCGCGAGGAGATCTGAGGCATGACGAACAGTGTAGACCTGCGGGCCCTCTCGATTGAGGAGCTCGATGCAAAATTGGCCGAGCTGCGGGAGGAGCGCTTCCGCCTGCGCTTCCGCGCCGCGACGGAGACGATTGAAAATCCGATGCGGTTCCGGACCATCCGACGCGATGTGGCGCGGGTGTTGACGATCCTGGGCGAGAAGCGCCGCGAGGCGTGAGGAGATGGCGATGACTGAGAAGACGACTGCCGCCGAACGCCTCGCCCGGAAGATCCGTACGGGCGTCGTGGTGAGCGACAAGATGCAGAAGACGGTGACCGTGATCCTGGAGCGCCGGTTGGCGCATCCGAAGTACGGGAAGCAGGTCACCCGCAGCAAGAAGGTGAAGGTTCGCAATGACCATGACGCCAAGGCGGGCGACACGGTGAAGATCATGGAGACGCGCCCCCTGGCGAAGACCGTCCATTGGCGGACGGTTGAGCTGGTCGAGCGGGCTCGCTAGGCCGGGGAGACGAAACGATGGTACAGCAGGAGAGCATCCTGAAGATCGCGGACAACTCGGGCGCCCGTAAGGCGCTGGTGATCCGGGTCCTCGGCGGGTCGCGGCGGCGCTACGCCTCCCTGGGCGACCGGGTGGTGGTGGCGATCAAGGACGCCATTCCGACCGGCCAGGTAAAGAAGGGCGATGTGGCGAAGGCCGTGATCGTGCGGACCGCGAAGGAAGTGCGCCGGAAGGACGGGTCGTACATCCGCTTCGACGAGAACGCGGCGGTCATCATCAACGACCAGGGCGAGCCGAAGGCGACCCGCATCTTCGGGCCGGTGGCCCGTGAGCTGCGCGAGAAGCGCTACATGAAGATCGTCTCGCTGGCGCCGGAGGTGCTCTGACATGAAGCAGCTTGTCTACAAGAAGGCCAAGCGCGTGCGGCACGCAGCCCCAGTGTCGATCCGGATGCACATCACCAAGGGCGATACCGTCCATGTGATCTCCGGGGATGACAAGGGGAAGCGCGGCACCGTGCTGAAGGTCTATCCGAAGACCGGTCGCGTGACCGTGGATGGCGTGAACCTGGCCAAGCGGCACCGCCGCCCGACCCAGACGACGGAGGGGGGGATCTTCACGTTTGCCGCCCCGCTCCACCACTCGAAGGTGATGCTGATCGACCCGACGACGGGCGCACCGACCCGGATCCGGCGGCAGAAGGATGCTGACGGGACCGTGGAGCGGATCGCCGTGAAGTCCGGGGCAGCGATTCCGAGGACCCGGTAATGGCGAAGACTCCGACGAAGGGCGGCAAGGACGGCGCGAAGGCGCCGGCCAAGGGCGGTGGCGCGAAGGGCGGTGGCGCGGCGACTGGCAAGAAGGCCAGCAGCGGCGGCGGCGCGAAGGGCGCCGTCTCGACCCTGCCGGTCGATGCGACCCCGAAGGCACGCGTGGGCAAGCCCCGCATGCAGCTGCACTATGAAGAGGTGGTGCGGGCGCGGCTGGTGAAGCAGTTCGGCCTCACCAACCCGAACGCCGTGCCACGGCTCACCAAGATCGTGCTCAATGTTGGCCTGGGCGAGGGCGCCAAGACGCCGCGCCTGATCGACGTCGCGGTCGAGGAGCTGGCGATGGTCACCGGGCAGAAGGCCGTGGTGACCAAGGCAAAGAAGGCGATCGCGAATTTCGGCCTCCGGGCCGGCATGCCGGTCGGCTGCGCGGTGACCTTGCGCGGCGCCCGCATGTACGAGTTCCTCGACCGCTTCATCACGCTCTCGGTGCCGCGCATGCGCGACTTCCGCGGGCTGCCGACGAAGAGCTTCGACGGACGTGGGAACTACACCTTCGGGATCAAGGAACAGATGGTCTTCCCGGAAATCGACTACGACAAGGTCGAGAATGTGCACGGGATGGATATCACGCTGGTGACCACGGCGGGTCGCGATGATCTCGCGATGGCGCTGCTGCGCGAGTTTGGCTGGCCCTTCCGCGGGGAGACGCCGACGTCTCTCCGAGTGGCCTGAGGGAGCGCGATGATGATGACGAACGGGACCAAGAGGGACGGCAACGCATGAGCATGACAGATCCAGTCGCGGACATGCTGACTCGCATCCGCAACGCCTGCTCGGCGGGGCACAAGCGTGTCGACATGCCCGCGTCGAAGCTCAAGGGTGAGCTCGCGCGCCTGCTGCGCGACAATCACTATATCGCGGACTTCAAGGTGCTGGAGGACGGCCCTGCGGGGACGCTCCGTCTGTACCTGAAGTACCACAACGAAATGCCGGTGATTCGCGAGTTGCAGCGCGTCTCCTCGCCGGGGCTCCGTCGGTACGTCAAGTGCCGCGACCTCCCGCGCGTGAAGAACGGGCTCGGCATCGCGATCGTCTCGACCCCGAAGGGGTTGATGACGGACCGCGACGCGCGCACGGCCAACCTTGGCGGCGAGCTCCTCGCCGTCGTCTGGTAGGGGGCGGCCATGTCACGTATTGGCAAGAGGCCGGTGCCGCTGCCGGCAGGCGTCACGGCGACCATCGACGGGACCACGGTGACGGTCAAGGGGCCGAAGGGCTCGCTGACCCGCACCCTGCCTCAGGACATCACGCTGCGGATGGAAGGCGGCGAGATCCTGGTTGAGCGTCCGAGTGAGGCGACCCGGCACAAGGCGCTCCACGGCCTCTCGCGCACCCTCGTGGCCAACATGGTCGAGGGTGTCTCGAAGGGCTACGTGAAGGCGCTCGAGCTGCAGGGCGTCGGCTACAAGGCCGAGCCGAAGCCGTATGGCGTGAACCTCGTCGTCGGCCTCTCCCACCAGGTGCCCATCAAGGCGCCCGAGGGGATCAAGCTGGTCTGCGAGACCCCGACGCTGCTCAAGGTCGAGGGGATCAATAAGGAATTGGTCGGCCAGGTGGCCGCCGAGATTCGCAGCGTCCGCCCGCCCGAGCCATACAAGGGAAAGGGCATTCGCTATCAGGGTGAGCAGGTCCGCCGCAAGGCGGGCAAGACGGGAGCCAAGTAATGCGGGCTATTCATTCACCGAAGCGCCGGGAAGACCGCCGCTATCGTCGTCACCTCCGCGTCCGCCTTCGGGTGGCCGGCACCGCCGAGCGTCCGCGCCTCGTCGTGTACCGCTCGCTGAAGCACATCTACGCCCAGCTCGTCAACGACGATCTCGGCGTGGCCCTGCTCGGCGTCTCGGACAACTCCGAGGGCATCACGCTCAAGGGTGAAGGGAAGACCGCGAAGGCTGCCGCCGTCGGCCAGTTGCTGGCCGAGAAGGCGAAGGCCGCCGGGATCACCAAGGTGGTGTTCGACCGGGCTGGCTACCAGTATCACGGCCGGGTGAAGGCCGTGGCCGAGGGCGCCCGCGAGGGCGGATTGGAGTTCTAATGAGCGACGAAACGAAGACGCCGGAAACGGCGAGCGCCCCCGAAACCCCGCGGTCGAACACCACCAGCGGCGGGCAGGGTGGCATGGGCGGTGGCGGCGGCACCGGGACGCATGGCAATCGCGGCCGGGGTGCGGGTCGTGGCGGCCAGGGTGGCGGCCGTGGTCCAGGCGGCGGCGGGCGCGGCGGTCCGCGTCGCGATGACCGCAACGAGCAGGAGAAGGAATTCGTCGAGAACGTGGTCTCGATCAATCGCGTCGCCAAGGTGGTGAAGGGCGGTCGCCGCTTCTCGTTCAACGCCCTCGTGGCGATTGGCGACGGGAAGGGGAAGATCGGCATCGCGACGGGCAAGGCGAACGAAGTCTCCGAGGCAGTGCGCAAGGCGGTCGAGGCGGCCAAGCGGGCGATGGTCGTCATCCCCCGCACGGGCACGACGATTCCGCACGAGATCATTGGCGAGCATGGCGCGGGTCGCGTCCTGCTGCGGCCGGCGGCAAGCGGTACCGGCGTCATCGCCGGTGGCCCGGTCCGCATGGTGCTCGAGTGTGCCGGGATCACCGACATCCTCACCAAGAGCCTCGGGTCGAACAATCCGCACAACATGGTGCGGGCCACGGTCCAGGGACTCCAGTCGCTGGTGTCGGTCGCGCAGATTGCGCGCGAGCGCGGCGTCGAAGTGGACCAGATCGGCTATCGCGCCCGTCAGGAGGCCTGAGTCATGGGACGGAATCCAGTTGTTGGACGCCAGGGACCGGCGCATCATGCCGCCGTCATCCCCAGCGAGGCTGAGGCGACGCGCCTCCGGGTCAAGCAGATCCGGTCGGGCATCGGCCACGCCGAGACGATGAATCGGACGCTCAAGTCGATCGGGCTGCGCCACCACCAGGCCGTGATCGAAGTCGACAACACCGCGACGATGCGCGGGATGCTGTTCAAGGTGCGCCACCTCGTCGAGGTGTCGCCGGCCGGGAGCAAGTAAGCATGGCAGACAAGACCAAGGGCGTCGAGCAGATCACGCTGTCGAACCTGCGTCCGGCCCCGGGCTCGCACCGGAACCGGAAGCGGATCGGTCGCGGTCCGGGCTCGGGCACGGGCAAGACCTCCGGCAAGGGCCACAAGGGCTCGAAGGCGCGCTCCGGCGGCGCCACGAACCCGGGCTTCGAGGGCGGCCAGATGCCGATGTATCGCCGCCTCCCGAAGCGCGGCTTCACGAACCCGTTCAAGGTGACGTTCCTCGCCGTCAACCTCCGCCACCTCGCGAAGGTCACCGACGCCGAGATCTCGCCCGCGACGCTGTTCGCGGCCGGCATTCTCAAGAATGTCGATGAGCCGGTGAAGCTGCTCGGTCACGGCGAGATCACCCGCGCCGTCACCGTCCGCGGGATGCCGGTGTCAGCGGCGGCGAAGGTGAAGGTCGAGGCGGCAGGCGGCCGGGTCGAGGACTGATGACTGCGCCCACCACGCCGGGCCTCAACATCGATGACGAGCTGAGCAAGAAGCTTCAGTTCGTCCTGATGGCCGTGCTGATCTACCGTGTCGGCGCCCACATTGCGGCGCCGATGGTGGATGTCGTGGCCCTGTCGACCGCGATTCAGAGCTCGGCCTCGGCCGGGCTCTTCCAGCTGTACGACGCGCTGGGCGGCAACCTGCAGAAGGCGGCCATTTTCGCCCTCGGCATCATGCCGTACATCTCCGCGTCCATCGTCTTCCAGCTGGGCGCCGGCGTCGTGCCGACCCTCAGCAAGATGCAGAAGGACGAGGAAGGCCGGAAACAGATCACCCAGTGGACCCGCTACCTGACGGTCGCGATCGCGCTGGCGCAGGCCTACACCTTCACGCTCTTCGTCGAGTCGATTCCGGGTGCAGTCCCCGAGATCGGGATGCTCTCGCGCTTCGTGATGGTGGCCACGCTGACCACCGGCGCGATCTTCGTCATGTGGCTCGGTGAGCAGATCACCGAGCGCGGCATCGGCAACGGGATGAGCCTGCTCATCGCGGTGTCGATCCTCGAGCGCCTCTGGCCCTCGCTGCTGCAGCTGGTCGGCTTCGTCAAGGATGGCGTCGTCTCGTTCATCGGCGCCGTCGGTTTCCTCGGCGTCCTGGTCGCGATGATCGCTGCCGTCGTGGCGATGACCCTCGCCTCGCGGAAGATCCCCATCCAGATCCCGCGCAAGGTGATGGGCCGTGGACGCATCCGCGAAGGCCAGAAGACCTTCATCCCGATCCGGCTGATCACCGCCGGCGTGATGCCGATCATCTTCGCCAACACGGTCATCCTCGTCCCGACCACCGCCGCGCGCTTCTCGAGCTCGGAGATGATGACCGAGTTCGCGAACTTCCTGGCGCCGGGCACCGCCGCGTATTCGTTGCTCTTCGCGCTGCTGATCGTCGTGTTCTCGTACTTCTACACGTCGATCATCTTCAACTCGGTCGAACTGGCCGAGAATCTGAAGAAGCAGGGCGCCTTCATTCCGGGTGTCAAGCCGGGCTCGGCGACTGCCGACTACATCGACGGCGTTCTCGGCCGCATCACGCTCCCGGGGTCGCTGTTCCTCGCCTTCATCGCCATCGTGCCGATCATCATCGCGAAGGCCCTCGGCGTCGAACAGTTCGCCCTCGGCGGCACCTCGATCCTGATCGTCGTCGGCGTCATGCTGGACACGATTGCCCAGATCGAGCAGCACCGCACGCTGCGCAAGTACGACGGCTTCATGAAGTCCGGGCGCATCAAGTACCGCGGTCGCTCGAGCCGTTTCGGGATGTAGGCCAGGTCGATTGCACGGCAGTATGGCGAACGGTGAACGGGGAACGGGATGGCCTTCCGACCCGTTCACCGTTTACCGTTCACCCCCTGATTCACTCGCACGCATGGAGTTGGCTCGTGGACATCCTGCTTCTCGGACCGCCGGGCGCCGGCAAGGGCACCCAGGGCGCCGTGCTCGCCGAGGCACTCGGCCTCCCGAAGTTCGCCACCGGTGATCTCCTTCGCGACGCCGTGAAGCGCGGCACACCGCTCGGCCTGCAGGCGCGGGCGCTGATGGAGTCGGGTCACCTCGTGGGAGATGACCTCATCCTCGGCGTCATCCGCGCGGAGCTCGCCAAGCCGGAGGCGGCGCATGGCGTCATCTTCGACGGCGTGGTCCGCACCATTCCGCAAGCCGAAGGGATGGCCGCGCTGCTCTCCGAGGCGAAGCGGAAGATGACCCATGTCCTCTTCTTCGAGATCGCCGATAGCGTCATCCTCGGTCGCCTGATCAAGCGCCGGGAAATCGAGGGGCGAGCCGATGACGATCCGGCGGCGGTGGCCACTCGGCTCGAGGCCTATCGTCGGCAGACCGCCCCGGTGCTCGCCTGGTACCAGGACCACTGCGGCGTGACCACGATCGACGCGGTCGGCTCGGTGGGCGAGGTGGCGGCCCGCGTGCGCACGGCGGTATCGGGCGCGTGATCACGATCAAGTCGGCGCGGGAACTCGACACGATGGCCCGTGCCGGACGGATTCTGCACGCGACGTTGGTGCGAATGCGGGAGATCCTGCAGCCGGGGATGTCGACGGAAGACCTCGACGCCGAAGCCGAGCGGTTCATCCGCTCGCATCCTGGCGCCCTGCCGTCGTTCAAGGGATTGTACGGTTTTCCGAAGACGCTGTGCATCTCGATCGATGAAGAGATCGTCCACGGGATTCCCTCGCCGCGACGTATCCTGGCGGCGGGGTCCATCGTCTCGATCGATTGTGGCGTCTGCATCGAGGGGCTGCATGCGGACTCCGCGACCACGATTCCGGTGGGGACGATCACGGCGGAGGCGCAGCGATTGCTCGATGTGACGCAGCAGTCGCTCGTGGCCGGGATCGCGGCAAGTACCGTGGGCCATCAGGTCGGTGACATCGGCCACGCGGTGCAGACAGTGGCGGAAGCGGCGGGCTATGGGGTCGTGCGCGAGCTCGTGGGCCACGGGATCGGGACCCGCTTCCACGAGGAGCCGCAGGTGCCGAACTTCGGGAAGCCTGGTCGTGGTCCGGCGTTGCGCGCGGGCATGACCCTCGCGATCGAGCCGATGATCACCATGGGGAAGCCGGCCACGAAGACGCTGAAGGACAAATGGACCGTGGTCACCGCCGACGGATCACTGGCTGCTCACTTCGAGCACACGGTGGCCATTCTGGAGAGCGGGCCGAGGATTCTGACCGACGGGTCATGAGTCGCGACGGACGACCTGTCGCAACCACCCCGCCATCCCTCGATTCCCTGCCACCACCGCACTGTGCTCCACGCCGAGGTCGCGCCCTTCCAGGTCGGTGACGACGCCCCCCGCCTCCCGCACCAGCACGATCCCCGCTGCCATGTCCCAGGGCGCGAGCCTCAGTTCCCAGAATGCATCGAATCGACCCAGTGCGACATCGACCAGATCGAGCGCCGCCGAACCACCGCGACGGACCCCGGCGGTGGCCGCGAGCACCGTCGCCATCGGCGGCAGGTAGTCGTGGATCAGTTCGGGGTGCTTGAATGGGAAACCCGTTCCGATCAGGGCGTGTCCGGGGTCGGTCGTGGAGGAGACCCGCATCCGCGCTCCCCCGGCCCAGGCTCCACCGCCGGTCCACGCCGTGTATCGCCGGTGGGCCGTGGCGTGATGGACCGTGCCGACCACGAGCTGGCCGTCGATGGCGGCGCCGATCGAGACGCACCACTGCGGATGGCCATGGAGGAAGTTGGTTGTGCCGTCGAGCGGATCGACCACCCAGACGAGCCCGTCCAGCGCCACCCCGTCTGGCGAAAGCTCCTCCCCCATGACTCGACTCGATGGCTCGGCCCGGAGCAGGGTCTCGCGAATCCGCTCCTCCGCCCCCTGGTCAAGCGCGGTCACATAGTCATGGTGGCCCTTGACGGTCCACTGGGCCGGGTCGGGCCGCGGGGCATCGAGGAGGTAGGCCGCCGCGCGCGCGGCGGCCCGCTCGGCCAGTCGGGCAAGGGCCGCGGCGTCGCGGCTCATATTGCCGCCCCTTGGCGCTGGCGGTAGTTTGCCGCCATGGCACGCATCTTCTCGGGCATCCAGCCCTCCGGTGAAATGCACATTGGCAACTGGCTCGGGGCGATCCAGAACTACGTCGCCCTCCAGGATGGCAACGACTGTCTGTACTGCGTGGTCGATCAGCATGCGATCACCGGCAGTTACGACGTGGCGACGCTCGCCGACCGCACCAGGGAAATGGCGATCTCGCTGCTCGCCGCTGGCGTGGACCCGTCGCGCGCCGTGCTCTTCGTACAGAGCCACGTCCCGGAGCATGCGACGCTTGCCTGGCTGCTGGCCACGATCGCGCCGCTTGGCGAACTCGAGCGCATGACCCAATACAAGGATAAGGCGCAGCGATTCGAGTCGGTGCCGACCGGCCTGCTCACCTATCCCGTGTTGATGGCGGCTGACATCCTCCTCTACCGCGCGGAATCGGTGCCCGTCGGCGAGGACCAGGTGCAGCACCTCGAGCTCGCGCGTGAATTGGCGCGCCGCTGGAATGCGACTTTCGCGAAGGAGGCACCGTTCTTCCCGGAACCGAAGCCGATCCTCTCGCCGGCAAAGCGGATCATCGGCCTCGACGGTCAAGCGAAGATGTCGAAGTCCCTCGGCAACACCATCGGCGTCACCGAGTCGCCGGAGTCGATCTGGCAGAAATTGCGACCCGCCATGACCGACCCGGCGCGCAAGCTGAAGACCGACCCCGGCACGCCGGAGATCTGCAACATCTACTCCCTGCACCAGCACTTCTCGCCGGAGGCGACCGTCATCGAGGTGGCCGCCAACTGTCGCAGTGCCGGGTGGGGCTGCATCGACTGCAAGAAGGTACTGGCCACCAACCTCTCGGAGCGACTCGCGCCGATGCGTGCGCGTTCCCTCGAGCTGCGGGCGCAACCGGAGACGGTGCGCCAAGTGCTGGGGGACGGGGCCGTCACCGCCCGTCGGCTGGCGACTGACACGATGCGTGACGTCACGGCGCGCATGGGCTTTCTCCCGGAGGGCGCATGACCACCACCACATCCCCCATGCTGGCGCGCGTGCTGAAGGCCGCGGTGCTGCGTGATGCCTCCGACGTGCACGCCAAGGCGGGCGATGTCTTCCGGGCGCGCGTCGGCGGCGTGCTGGTGCCGCTGACGAAGCAGCGCTTGACGCCCGCGCAGACGCGGGCCCTCGCGGCGACGTTCGCCGGCATGGAACTCGATGATCCGCGGCTCGACACGCTCCGCGACTTTGACTGTTCCTGGGGGGTGCCTGGGATCGGCCGCTTCCGCGTCAACGTCTCGCGGCAGCGGTCGTCCTTCATGGTCGTGCTCCGGGTCATCCAGTTTTCGGTGCCCACCCCCGAGGGATTGCGGCTGCCCGAATTCGTCGCGCGGTTTGCGGAGGCCGAGGATGGGCTGGTGATCGTGGCGGGCCCGAGCGGGTCGGGCAAGACCTCGACCATCGCGGCCATGGTGCACCACATCAATCGCTCGCGGGAACGGCATGTCGTGACGCTCGAGGATCCAATCGAGTTCCTGCATCGCGATCTCGCGAGCTCGATCACCCAGCGCGAGATCGGCACCGACACCACGGACGTCGCGGGCGGCATTCACGCGGCATTGCGGCAGGACGCCGACGTCATTGTCATCGGCGACCTGCGCGATTCGCTCGCGGTCGACCGCGCCATCCGCGCGGCAGAGTCTGGCTGCCTGGTGCTGGCGGCGGTCAGCGCCAGCGACGCCACCTCGGCGCTGATGCAATTGGTCGCCACGCTCCCGGCCGGGGAGCGGGACGTCGGCCGGATGCGGCTGGCGGTGGTGCTCCGTGCGGTGGTCGCCCAGCGTCTCGTCGCCAACCCCGACGGTGAGGGGCGTTTGCCGATCCTCGAGTGGATGGAGCCGATCCCGGCGCTCCGGGAGGCGCTTGCCGGCGGGGGCGAGGCAGTCGCCCTCCAGAAGGCGCTCGATCGGGCCACCAAGGAGGGCAAGGGGGAGACCTTTGCGCAGGCGTTGGCCGAGGCCGGGATCGCCGACGAATTGACCCCCCGGCCCCGGGCGCACTAGGTTTGGGGGAAGTCGTGCAACGGCCTCGCGAGGGGCCGTTTTCTTGTGCCGGAAAGGTGAGCCATGTTCGACCGGAAGCACAGCTGCATCGTGGTGGTCGGCGCCCAGTGGGGCGACGAAGGGAAGGGGAAGCTGGTCGACGTCCTCGCCGAGCAGGCGAACCTCGTCGTCCGCTATCAGGGCGGTGCCAATGCCGGCCACACGGTGGTCGTCGGCGACCGGCAGTTCGTCCTGCACCAGATCCCATCGGGGATTCTCCACGCCGGGGCCAAGTGCGTCGTCGGCAATGGCGTGGTCCTCGACCCCGAGACCTTCTTTGCGGAACTGGATGAGTTGGCGGGGCAGGGGATCGATGTGGGTGGGCGCCTGTTCATTTCTGACCGGGCCCACGTCGTCCTGCCCTACCACAAGCTGCTCGACGCCGCGAGTGAGAAGCAGCAGCAGATTGGTACCACGGGCCGGGGCATCGGTCCGACCTACGAGGACAAGATCGGCCGGCGCGGAGTTCGGGTAGCCGACCTGATCCGGGCCACGGTGTCGCGGGAGATGGTGGCGGAACGGATCGCCCGTGCCAATGCGCTGCTGGCGATGATGGGCTCGACGATGCGGGCCGACGTGGACGAGCACCTCGCGCTCATGGAACGCCTGGGCGCCCGTTTGCGGCCCTTGGCGACCGATACGGGACTGCTGGTGCACCAGGCGCTCCGCGACGGCCAGCGGGTCCTTCTTGAGGGCGCGCAGGGCGCGCTGCTCGACGTGGACCACGGCACCTATCCATTCGTCACCTCGTCCAACACGACCGCTGGCGGGGCCGCGATCGGCGCCGGGATCGGCCCGACCGAAATCGACGGCGTCCTGGGCGTGGTGAAAGCGTACACAACCCGGGTCGGCAACGGACCGCTGCCGACCGAAGCCGGCGGCGACCTTGAGGAGCGACTGCGCACCCTCGGCGGCGAGTTCGGCGCAACCACCGGCCGCCCCCGTCGCTGCGGCTGGTTCGACGCCACGGTGGTGCGCTACTCGGTCCGGGTCAACGGACTCACCGGGCTGGCCGTGACCAAGCTGGATGTTTTGGACTCGTTCGCCGAGATCCCGGTCTGCACCGCCTACCGACTCGACGGAGAAATCTGTGGCGAAGTCCCCAGCGACGTCGAGCGCCTCAGCCGCGTCGAGCCAGTCTACGAGACACTCCCGGGCTGGCAGCAGCCGACCGACGGGGCGCGCAAGCTCGCCGACCTGCCGCCCGCCGCACGGGCCTACCTCGATCGGCTGCAGGATCTCTCCGGGGCGCCGATTCGCTATGTGAGCGTGGGGACACGAAGAGACCAGATTATCGCGTGCTGACCTGACGGCGAACGGCGAACGGCGAACGGCGAACGGCGAACGGCGAACAGCGAACAGCGAACAGCGAACAGCGAACAGCGAACAGCGAACAGCGAACAGCGAACAGCCGTGAATGGTGAGGGGTGAGGAGTGAGGGGGAACCGCCCCCTGACCTCTCACCCCTCATGCCGTT
>JBBQJU010000044.1:0-13257 GCA_038326215.1 Gemmatimonadales bacterium
CGGCGGACGACAGCCCTGCCCCGACAAGGGGCACGCTGGCGGAGAGGGAAGTTTTGAGCTCAAGGACACCCGGGCGGCTGGCGGTCCCCGGAGCCCCCCCGAGATCCGCATCACAGAGTCTTCGGAAGGCATCTCGTGCGCAGCCCAGCTCGAGTTCCGTGGTGGGGGTGCCTAACACGCGCCTGCTGCAGACGGGGCCACACTGCCCCGCCGCAGAAGCGCGCGTCGTTGGGCCACAACACACTTCAACACGAGGTCCTCGTGCGCTCCCTACTCCTCGCGGTTCTGGCACTCGGGACAGGCTTCCCCAAGGTCGCGGAGGCCCAAGCCTCGTGCAGTCGCCCCGCTGAGGCCTGCGCATTCTTCAACACGTTCCTTACGGCCCTCAACCACCGTGACTGGCCTGCTTTCCGCCAGACCTTGGACGACAGTATTTCGATCTTCCTTGAGGAGCCGGCCCCACCCCAGCGTTTCGATGAGCGCTTCGCTGCCGAGAGTCTCTTTGCTCGCATTTTCCCTCAGCCGGGAGTTCCGCAATCCCCCCTGCCGCAAGCGCTCGTCCCCGAACACCTGCCCGCACAAGACTTCGGCTCTGTGGTCATCGTGACGTTTGAACTCTCCCGGCCGCAGGCGCGTGCGCGCAGAACCGTGGTATTGACTCGCGGGCAGACGGGGTGGCACATCGTGCACATTCATGGGTCAGCCCTTCCGACGACCGGCGGCTAGTTGTTGGTCTAACCCGCGCTTGCTGCGGTCGGGGCCTGACGCCTCGGCCACCGCCCCGCCGCCCTTCGGGGGCGGGGCAAGCTCTGTCTGCAGGCCCCGTCGCAGAAACGCAGGTCGTTAGGCATTCCGGGGGAATCTGTGCGAGACCTACTCTTGGAGGTTCGATGCATCCGAAGGCGGCGTTACTCAGCGTAGTCATCGCGTGTGCGGTTGCGTGTCCGGGTGCACTCGCGGCGCAGCAGGGCTGGAAGACTCTGATCATCATAGACAAACCCGTCTTCCCAGTTCTACCGACATTGCAGGTCGATACCCAACGGGTGGTTCGCGAGGGAGACGGGATCTACACGGCGTACCTCCGATGGAGCTCCTCCGCCGATTCCCCGCTGGCACCGCGCACCGATCGCATTGAGCGCCATCGCCTCGATTGTCGCGCACGGCAGACCAGCCTCATCGCGGCCTCTGTCGTACCCGTGCGAGGCGGCAAGGACTCGACAATGGTCGGGATGGCGGGCGCTGATAGCACCACACACTATTTCGCTGGCTACGGTGGTGCGGAGCGTGCGGGGTTTGAGGAAGTGTGCCGCTGGGCGCAAGCGGCGCGCCCTAGGTAATGCTGGCCGGTGGTGGATGCCTAACCTGCGTTTGCTGCGGTCGGGGCCATCTGCCTCGGCCACCGCCCCACCGCAGAAGCGCCAACCGTTCGCGCGCCTGCGTGCTACCGGCTGAGGCGCACGAGGTGGTCGCGCACCCATGCGGCCAGTTGCAGTTCCTTGAGGGATCCAGCGGCCAAGGCGGTCATGACCTGCACGAGCTCGGGTTCCGTCGCGTGGAGTTCCTTGCCGTTCAGGCCCAAGAAGACGGCCATGGTCAGGAGTGCACTGCGCTTGTTGCCGTCGTGGAAGGGATGAGCCGTCGCCAGTCCGAAGGCATAGGCAGCCGCCAGACCGGCGGGGTCCGTTTCCGCGTCGTAGTGCCATTTCTGGCGGGGTCGGGCCAAGACCGCTTCCAAGACGTCTGGGTCGCGCAAGCCCGGCATGCCGCCGTGCTCACGAAGCTGGTCGAAGTGGGCGGCCTCAACCACCAGGCGGGGCACCCAGCGCGGTTCGCGCATGGACTACTTGGCCAGTTCCCGCAGGGCATTCCGGAATTTCTTGGCGGCGTCAGCGGCGAGTGCCAGCCCGGCCTCGACCTCCGGATCGTAGGGACTCAGGAGGATACCACGCTCCGTTTCGACGGCGAGCACGCGGTCGCCGACAGCGAGGTGGAGCCGGTCAGCCATGTCCTTGGGCAGAGTGGCCCCGATCGAGCCGCCGACTTGGCGCAACGTGATTTCGCGGACCATGAGTCGCTCCAGTAGCACGGGTGTGCTATCACAGTAGCACAGGCATAGTACTCCGTCAAGGCGCGCTCATGGGGGGCGTCGGCCGGGGCGCCCATCGATTCCGGGCATGTCCAACCCTGCAGGTCACAGCACCAGAGAGTGTCGCGTTATTTAGTACCGCGCCTCCGCGCTGACCGATGCCAGGTTGCATTGGGAAGTGGAGTGAGCCGTGGCAGGCGACTCCGCCTGCGCGTGATTGAACACAGGAGGCGGGACGCATGGCCCACCGCATGGTGAGAACCGAACACTGTGGCGCCAAGAATGGAGGAGGCCACTGGGGTCGCCGTGTCGAAGCGAAGCAGGGGAGTTCACGTCGTCGTCGCGAAGCCGACAACGAAATCGTCTTCGACGAGTATGACTTGGAGGGAATGTCGGTGCTGCCTGACGATGTGTGCTATGAACCGCCGACCGCCTGACACTGGCTTCCTGGCAAGCGACCTCACGGAGCTGCCATGAATGACACCGTCACCACGAAGCTCTCCCCCAAGGGGCAGGTCGTGACCTTCAAGACCTTGGAGCGCGCGCTGGTGGTCTTGCAGGAAAGGTTCGCGCCGTAGTCGGCACGCTAACCGGCAACTGTAGCGGACGAGCGCGCCCAGGTTCAAATTTGGATCTCTTGACGGGCCCTGCCTCACAAGTGCTTACTGCGGTTGGGGCCATCTGCCTGGGCCACCGCCCCGCCCCCCTTCGGGGGCGGGGCAAGCTCACTCGGCCGACCCCGCCGCAGCGGCGCACATCGTTAGCCAAACCGGAGTCTGAATGCACATTCGGGTAGTTATCCTCCTCGCGATCGGTATCTGCCGCTCGTCTGTCGCGCATGCCCAAGGACTAGCGGGCCAGAGTACGCCCGAGGCGGCGGCCCGGACGGTGCTCGAAGGGATGTGGCGCGGCGACTATCTCGCGGCGGCGCGAGCGACGGACCCGAAGAACCTGCGCCAGACCCGTGCAATGTTCGATTCGCTGCTCAAGCACGGCCAGGCCAAATATATCGCGCAACGGCTCTTTCAACTTCCCGATTCGCAGTCGGTGATCGCGCTGGATGACGCGGCGTTCACCGCCGGCCTGTTCCGGTTCCAGTGGCTCCTGCAGGGTGGCGACCAGTACATGAAGGCCTTTACCGGCGTCGACATTCAAGGTGTGGTCCGTCGTGGCGCGGACTCAGCCCACGTGGTGTATCGGTACAGGTTCCCACCGGACTCCCTTCCGATGCAATCGTTTCGGGTGCAGACAGTGGTCCGATGCGGCAAGTTATGGTGCGGCAATATGTTGACGACGTTTACGAGCATTCTGGAGCAATTGAAGGCCCCGATGGTGCCCATCAGGCAGTAGGTTGCCTAACAAGCGCTTGCTGCGGTCGGGACCATACTGCCTCGCCGCAGAAACGCACATCGTTAGCGCGGGTGTTTACCCCGCAGTTGAAGCAGGCCGAGGGGGCACGGGACGGCAGGGCCCATCGGGGCCGCATCCAGCGGGACGTCTCGAATCAACGGTGGCTGAGTGACACTGGTAGCATCGACACCGCGCTCGAGACCGTGAGTACGGCGGAGCGCCTCCACTTGGTCTCGATCACCACCCCGCCCTCGAGTCCGCAGTCGAACAGGATGTCAGAGGCGTTCGTGAACATGCTGCGGCGGGACGACCAGCCGGGGCGGATCTGTCGACGACGGAGTGTGTACTCGCCCACATCCCATCCTGAATCGCGGATTACAATGCCGCCGCGCCGCACTCGGCGCTCGGCTACCAGTCATCCCAGCAGTACCGGAGCACCATGCTCCCCGCAGGACTCATAGGCTAACCGACACTGCCTCACGAAACGGGGTACAGCGCACCGTGGAATCATTGCGCGGTTGGCTGCGGAGAGGAGGGGGGGGGCTGAGGTCCGAGTTGGCGCCCCCGGGACAGCCGGAAGCAGGCCCATGACCCGCGCTCGGGCTTTTTCCCGCTATTCCGGCATGACCCCCTCTCCTCGAACCGGTGCCCCCAACATGCTGCTCCCAGACCAGCACCACTCAGAAGACAGCTCCGGCGTCTCTCGCCGTGAGGCTGTCGCCATCCTCTCGTCGCTGGTGCTCGGCGTGGCCGGCTGCGGCAGCGGAGAGGGCCCGACCGGCCCCACGCCCCCGCCTCCTCCGCCTGTCGGGTTGACCCCCATGACAGGTACCGTCTCCCTCCCCAGTGGGAGCGGGCTCACGCCTGGAGCCTTGTCGCTGCACGTCATGGGGCAGACGGTGACTCCCTCGGTGTCCGGGGCATTCTCAGCCAGTGTCTCCCCCATTGCCCCAAGCATGGCGATCGTGACCGATGCCACCGGCACAGGGATCATGGCGGGGATGATCGATCCCGTCAGGAATGCCGTCACGATTTCACCCCGGAGCAGTGCGGTGACCCTGGCCTGGTACGCCATGGGTGGGCCCTTCCTCCCCGCCACCGCGAAGTCACAGGCGCTGGCGCTCCTGGCTGCTGATACCCACATGGACACCGTCGCTGCGGTTATCGCGGCCCGCATTGCCGTCAACCCACACGCCATTGTGGATGGGGATCCTCAGATTGCCGCGGCACTCACCAGTGCGCTCGATGCGCTGGTTCCTGCGTCGCTTCTCAGTGCAGCACCCGTTCACTACCGAGCACCCGCACAGTCCGCGGCACCGGCGACGCTCCAGCAGGGCTCCCCACCACGTGTGACCGTGTCACCGCAGTTCGAGCAGAGCGGCGTTGATGTGCATGAGGACGGGAGTAGCGTGGGGATTGATTTCTCCAATCGGTTTCGCCGCCCGGTAAAAGTGTACATCTATGAGGTACAGAAAAGTGAGAATGGCACCATCACCAATCTGGCCCCGGCCAAGCTGGTCGCTGGGCCGCTCGATATGGGCGAGCCACTGAACTTGAGCCCCGTGGGCGGGGTGCTTTCCACCCTGCTCGGCAGCCCGATTCCATACGACCCATTTACCATGGGACCCATCCCGCTGTCACTCGATGGCACCGCGGACACCACCACCTTCGAGGTGGTGGTCATCGGTCCAAGCGCAAACGGTGTCATCCCTTCGTTTTTCAGTGCAGCACGCTACGCCTCGCAGCTGGCAGGATGGAACGCTGCCATCGAACTGATGTTCCAGCGAACCTATTACGTCGATTGTATCTACGCGTTGTTGATGGAGATCAGTGGCTTTGCTTCGATGCTGCCGACGGCACCGTCGCTGGTGACCGCAGGTCCCAATACCAAAGCGGTGGTCGGCTGGCCGTGGTCTGGACCCAGTCCTGCGCTTCCGCCGGATGTCGCGGACATGGTGCAGCTGCTGAAGACGGTGCACAATGTCGTTCATGGCGCCCGGCTCGACGACATCTATCGCACGAGCGGACCGGGGCTGATGGATGCGGCAGGCGCGAAGGCGCTCAAACTGATCAACAAGGTGGATTGGCAGGCATCGCTTCGCACCGGCAATGATTTCATTGAGAAGCTTGCGTCTCCCTTCTCGGGATACAAGTCGGCTGGTGCGTTGAACAAGCTCCTCCACACCCTCGCAGTTGCGGATCGAGGTGTCATGTGGACGGTGACGTTGAGCAAATCCAATGTCACCATCCTGCCACCAGATCCCACGGCCTCGCCTGGCAAGCCGCTCGCGCTCAGCACGGTGCTCTCTGCCGACCTCACGGGAACCTACGAATACGAGTGGGCGCAGGACGGCGCCAACGGCACCATGTCGGCCAGCGACGCCGAAGGGATGAACACCCTTTCCACCAAGGATACGAACATCACGCTCACGCCGAGCAATGTGCAGACGGCGCCCGTCAATGTGACTGTGAAAGTTATCGATGTCAGTACTCCCGGACATCGCGCACAGGCTGCCGGGGCGACCGTGCAAGTGGTCATGCTGCGTGGGGCCACCATCGTCCCGGGGTCAGTAGCGCTGTTGCACACGCAGCAGCAGACCTTTACCGTGACGGTGGATGGTGGCGCGTTGCCGAGCGGGACGAAGTACCAGTGGACTCTCGTGGGTCAGTCGGGAACCATCGGTACCGGAACCGTCACGACGACGACTCCATCGATCAGCTACACCGCGGTCACCAAGGGAACCGACACGCTCAACGTACGGGTCTTGAACGCGAGCAACGTGCTGATCGCGAAGGCATCGGCAACCATCAGCGTCGACCCCTCAGCGTTCATTGACATCACCATTGCCGGGGCCTGGGATCGGGCGAAGACACCACCGAACGGTCACTATGCGTACGGCGGCCTGGAGGCAGGTCGGGCCCCCTACCTGGCCACTCCCCTGGACTGGCTCTCCATGGTTGCCAATGTCACCACGGATGATGTCCCTGGTGTCATTCTGGTCATGTTTGCACCACACAGCCATGTCTTTGCCGCGGGTCAGACCTTTTCGCGCGTGCCGGCGAACAGTGAGCCGAACACCATGCAGTGGCAGCTGTTCTTGGCGCTGGATCAGAACAATGTCATCGATCAACGGTCTCCGGAAGGCATCGGGCCACTGACGGTGAACACTGTCACGCATCGTCCCGACGGGAAATGGGAAGGCGCCTTCTCGTTTACCATCAGCAACGGGACAGGAACGATTGTGGGGACGTGCAATGCGGTGTGGGGTTGAGAGGGGTGCGGATGGGGTCAGCCCTCAATCTCCTCCTGCCACGCTTCCCATTCGGCGATTACTTCAAGATCGTTGCGGCGCCCCGCCGCTCGCTTGACGCGAATGCGCCACGGTACATCGAGAAGCCGCACCGGCTGTCCGAAGATGGTGGCTGTGATGGTGTGCGGCAGGAGATCTCCAAGTTTCCCACCACCGAGTATTTCGCCATGGAGTTCGATGTCACCGAGCGTCGCGGTTGATCGATCCCGCGGGCGGTCGGTGGGGCGTGGGCCAGGCGCACTCCTGGAATCGGGAGCGCCGAGCTTCGGCGGGAACAGCGCAAATGTGGTCACCCGGATCGTGAAGGATGGATCATTTGGACAGCTGCCGCAGTACCTTCCATGGTCCTCTGCTTCCCGAGACCGCGCCATGATCCTGCACATCGAGATCGAACAGGAAGTTGACGGACGGTGGCTCGCCGAAGTCACTGAACTCCCTGGCGTCTTGGCCTACGGGGTCAGCCGTCCGGATGCAGTCGCCCGGGTCCAAGCACTGGCCCTGCGGTCCCTCGCCGAGCGCTTGGAGCATGGCGAGGCCATCCCGGAATTCCTTCAGCTGGCGTTCGAGGCCGCGTGAGCTCGTGGGGCCCGGCAGACCGGACTCACCCCCAGACGACCTCTGATTCGATGCGCACCAACCCGCGCGTGCTGCGGTCGATTCTCCAATGCCTGGGCCGTAGAAACGCAACGCGTCAGGCACTCTGCTCCACGCCCCTTGCGGGCACTACGCCATTGGCGTACGATGTCCCGTGGGCTTTGTTGGGACCCCTGTTTTCACGGCCATCATCCGAAACCTGGTCCCCGACGACGACTATCGAGCCCTGCAGTACGCATTGCTGCTGTGCCGGGAACAGGACGCCCTCATTCCCGGGCCTGGTGACATTCGAACGCTGCGTTGGGCGGGGCGCGGACACGGGCATGCGCGTCATCTATGTCTGGTTCGTCCGTGAAGGCGTGGTCTACATGCGCTAGGCGTACGCCAAGGGCCCCGCCGCCGACCTGGCCCCAGCCCAGCTCAAGGTCCTGCGCGCATCAGTCGAGGAGGAATTCGCATGAAGCCGAGCGATTGCGAGAAGCTGGTCACGAGCGTCCGGCAGGCCGGCCGGATTCATCGCGGCGAACTGCGACCCAGTCGCGTCACGACGCTGGAAGCCGCCGACGTCCGGACGATTCGCGATGGTCTGGGAGTGACCCAGGAAGACTTCGCACTGATGATCGGGGTCAGCGTGGCCACGTTGCGGAATTGGGAGCAGGGTCGTCGAGTCCCGGACGGCCCGGCACAGGCGCTCTTGCGCGTCGCGGCCGCCAACCCGAAAGCGGTCGTCGCAGCATTGAGCCATTAGCGTCGGTGGCTTGCCTCATTCGCGAGGGACTACTCGATGCAGCATCGCCAGATGAGATGCGGTTGGTGCCGACGGCCACCGAAGCAGCGCAGATGACTAAATCCACGACTCAGCGTCTACCTACCGACCAACCACTATCGGGTGAGAACATGTTCAGTGGAGCCACGCTTGTTCCGAACATCGTTATCGTGATGGTTGGGCTCGGCATCGTGCTACTCAGCGCGTTTCTCGGCGTCCTGGTCGCCGACCGGAACCCTCTGCCTTTTCCGGATCGCGACTACCACGTCTTCTCGGCCAGTTCCCGACCGGCGCTGGCCGCACTCGAACGGCTCATGCAATCGTTCGGACACCGTCCGCGCTTCCGTATCGATTCTGACGAAGTTGATCGCACCCTGTTCAGTAACGGTACGATTATCAACCATCCCCATTCACAAATATCAGCTGCCTTGGGTTCACCGGGCGGCGCGCTCGGTTTCGTCGTCCGCGATCCCGTCCAGGCGGCGCGCGAGTCTGCGAAGCTCCTGGAAGCGGCAGGGTTGCAGGCAGAAGTCATTCTGAACGCAGAACCCGGACTCCCGATCGCCTTCGTAACAACCAACGCGCTGATCAGTGGAGCGCTGGTGTTCCGTAAGCATCTTCTCAAAATGGGCAGGACCCCGCCGACCTGGACACCACGCACTGAGCGCTGATCTTCTCTGTATCCGTTCGCTCGCGGTTTTCACGCGTACGTGCGGCAGTCGGGGACACCCTGCCTCTCCAGACCCCGCCGCCGCAACGCAGACCGCGAGGTCGGCACGCCATCTCGTGGTGTGAACGGCTCGCCACTCATACCGAAACATTGCAACCGCAGGATACCACCAGGGCCTATGAATTTCGCACACTTTGTCACAAGCACCACGGGGCTGATACACGTTGTCGCTTCCATGTGTGCTCTTCTCCTCGGGACAGTCATCCTGTTGTCAACCAAGGGGACACCACGACACAGGATTATCGGCAGACTCTACGCTGTGACAATGCTCATTGTTCTGATCACCGCCTTTCTGACGTACCGACTGTTTGGAACGTGGGGACTCTTTCATTGGACAGCCGTCATCAGTAGCGTGACATTGATCTGCGGACTTGTCCCAATTCTGACCAAACGACCAATCAACAGCTATCGATCACGTCATTTCAGTTTTATGTACTGGAGTGTCATTGGCGTTTACGGTGCATTTGTTTCAGAGACCTTGGTGAGAATGCCACAGGTCGTTGTCGAAAGCGGGATTCCCAACAGTGTGTTCTACAATATGACAGGCGTTGGGACCGCCATGGTGATGGGGTGCGGTGTCTACTTCTTTCTCAAACTGAAACCGACGTGGGACAAACAGTTTGCAGTGAGACGCACTGAGTAGGGAGACCACAGCATGGAAGACAACCCGCCACCACCACCACCCCAGGGGGGTGGTCGTGTGCTGCTCTGTCCACCCACTCGACGAGGCAGCCCGGGTTGGCGTAGATGTGGTGTGGTGTCGGTCATGCCTGGCGTGACCCTCGAGGTGCTCGATTGGGGCGGGCATGGTCCACCACCTTTCACTGCGGGGGATCGAGGCTCATACGCAGCAGTGCAGGGATCCGATCGGCAAAGCGCGGGCGTTGGCTGAGATGGTCCGAGTCCCCAGGCCGGGCGCCGCAGCCGACCCGAGTACAGCGGCGGGCCGCTGAGCTGGGTCATGTGATGGAACCAATACTTGGGAGCGGCGATGATGCGACGTGTGTATGCGGGCGTCTGGTGGTGCAGTCTGTGGACGGCGTCGGCGGCATCCGCTCAACGCATTGATCTTGATGCGTCTGTCGGATACAGCTCGGCGGCCTGGCGTACGACCCTGGCGAGCCAATGGCGACTCCCGGTCGGCCCGCGGCTGACCCTCGGTACCGGAGTCCGGTTGACTCACTACCAAGGTGAACGCGCCAGCTTTCGGAATCAGGGGGACATCTCTCCCACCGTCCCCGATCAGCTGTCCATCGACCCGGCGGTCTGGGGGCTCAACCTCATGGTATCGGCCCAGGCGCGGGTGCTGGGCCGCGTTGCCGTTGGGGCGAACATCGACCTCGTGGGGGTGGCGGTGGGCCCCACGCGACAGCAGGGTGCCGTGACGATTGAGCCGGCCCGCGGCTCGCTGCTGCGGTATGGCAACCGAGACCGGGGATCCCTCAATTCGGAATTTTTCGTGGCGGTGGCCGTCGATCCGCGGATCGAGGTGCGTGGCGGCATGAGCCACTATGTGGTCGGGTATCACGCGCAGGGCGGGTCGACCTCCACGCGGTATCTCCGGTTCGAGAACGTGCCATTTGTGGGAGTTCGCTGGTACCGCTGACCCCTCGGGGGATGGCCTGCAATCGCCGACGCGGATCCCCCTGCTGCGTGCTTGCTGCTGTCCGGGCAGGCGCGTGAAGACCACCTGTATGACGCCTGTCTCCACGTCCATCAGTCTGTTCCCTTGACCGATGCGCGCGCGAATATCCAGGCCTGGCGATGCGACAACCACCAGGTGCGACCGCCCAGCGCACTCAGGCGCCTGACTCCCAACGAGGTCGATCGCAAAGGTCAGCCGCTCCTTCCCCTCCCTGCGGCCGAGGTTTATTGTAGGCCCATGGCCATGATTCTCAATGTCGGTACAGACGACGCGGCACCGCGCTTCAGCGTGATCATGCCGACGTTCAATCGCGCACATATCGTGGCGCGCGCTATCCGGAGTGTACTCGCGCAGACCTTCGGCCATTGGGAAGTGCTGGTGATCGATGATGGGTCGACGGACGCGACGTTCGCGACGATCCGTGATCTGGTGAGGAGCGACGCCCGGATTCGGTATCACTTCGCGAGCAATCGCGGGCTCGCGATGGCGAGGAATCTGGGGATCCAGATGAGCCGCGGGGAGTATCTCACCTTTCTCGATTCGGATGACGAGTATACGCCGGAGCATCTTGCGTTGAGGGCCGAGTATCTGGCGGCGCATCCCAATGTTACGCTGCTCCATGGTGGCATTGAGGTGATCGGGCAGCAATTTGTAGCGGACACCTTCGATCCGACGAAGCTCGTGGCGATCGCCGATTGTGTGGTCGGCGGAACGTTCTTTGCCCGGCGCGACCTGGTCGAGCGGCTTGGCGGCTTTCGTGATGTGGCTTACGGTGATGACAACGAATTTTTTTCGCGAGCCGAAGCGAGTGGCGCGGTGATCGCGCGCGTGCACGCTCCGACGTACCGGTATCACCGGACGCAGGACGATTCCTTGTGCGCCATCGTGGAGCGGGATGGGATTGAGGGGATTGGGGCGTTTCGCGCCACTGGGTCCTATTCGGAGTGAGACGTCATTCGTACTGCCCATCACCATAGACTCTACGCGATAATCGTCCCACCGGTCATTCGCGGCTCTGGAGTGGATCCGGAACGACAACGCGATGAGCCGCTGTCGATCGTGTCAGGATCACTCCTCCGAGGCCTCGTGGAGCATGGCGGTGGATCAGCAGAGGGGACTTTCTACCACGTTACCGGCACCGGCACGGTACGAAATCCCAGCGACCCATTCCCGATTTGCCCAAAGGCGTTGCTGCCCCAGCACCAGGCTGTCCCGGCGGCGGTGAGGCCGCACGTGTGCGCACTGTAGGCGGTGAGCGAGACCAACCCCGAAACATTCACCAGCTGTGGAGTAGTGGCTGCCGCCACTGCATCATTGTCGCCGAGTGCTCCGTATCCCCCCGTTCCCCAGCAATAGGTAGCGTTTGCGGTGGTGAGCGCACAGGTGTGACTGTATCCCAGCACGATTTGTTTGAAGAGCAGGCTGCCAGAAACGGCGACCGGCGTCGTGCGCTGGGTGGTGGAGCCATTGCCGAGCGCGACGCCGGTGCCCCAGCAGTAGGCGACGTTGGCCGCGGTGATGGCGCAGGTGTGGTTTGCGCCTGCCGAGATCGACGCAAAGGTCAACGCGGTATTCACCGGAGTTGGCGACGTCCGCGTGGTGACCGTGCCATCGCCCAACTGGCCAGTGCTGTTCCCACCCCAGCATGATGCGACGCCGGTGGTACTGAGCACGCAACGATGGCCGTTGTTGCCCGTGATCTTGTTGAAACTGCCGCTGCCGAATGCGGTCGGGTTGGTGCTCGCGGGCTGCAGCGCGTTGGAGCCCCAACAGTAGAGAGCATTTCCTGTGGTTACCGCGCAGGTGTTGCGGTTGGCGGCGCTGATCGCCACGAACGCCAGCCCGCCGAGCACATTGACTGGCGTGTTGCTGGTTGATGACCCACCATTCCCCAGCTGACCATTTGACCCACCACCCCAGCACTGCGCAGCACCGGCCGCGGTCAAGCCGCAGTAGTGTTGTGCACCACCAGTCAGGCTGGCAAGCGATGTTGCGCCCGACAGGATGGTCGGTGCGGAATACCACGGTGTGGCGGGATCGAGATCATCACCGACGCGTCCCCAGCAGTAGAGCGCATTGGCAAGCGACACTCCGCAGCTTTCGCTGGAGGCAGCGCTCAGCGCTTGGTAGGTGAATCCGCCCGCGACCTGGACTGGGACCGGCGTCCAGTTGATGGTGCCATTGCCGAGCATCCCGAAATTGGCAGAGGTGCCCCAGCAATGGAGCACGTTGCTGGTCGTGAATCCGCACGACGTGTGGTTTGCGTTGATGGCGATCGACGTGAACAGCAAGCCGCCACTGATTGGTGACATGCCGGCGCCGGCATTCGTCCGCGTGCCGTTGCCCACTTCGCCATAGGCGTTGAGTCCTGAGCAATACCCCACATCAGCGGTGGTGATCCCACAGATGATTCCGTTGCGAGGTTGTACCGAGCGAAAACTCTGCGGATATCCTTTGAGCTGTGGTGTCGCCGGCGACGCCCCTTCGAAGAGTCCCCAACAATAGACCTGCCCACCGCTGGTCACACCGCAGCTCTTGACGGCACCAACCGCAATGTGGCCGAACTGGTGGCCGCCGCTCACGGCTACCGGAACCGCCGATCTGGCGGTAACGATACCGAGTTGGCCATTCGTTCCGGCTCCCCAGCACCAGGCGGCACCGGTCCCGTCAAGTGCACAGGTATGATCCCCGTCAGACGCGATGGCCGTAAACACTCGACCGCCCGAAACCGGCACCGGGATATTGCTGTTGCTGGTGGCACCATTGCCCAGCGCG
>JBBQJU010000045.1:0-13069 GCA_038326215.1 Gemmatimonadales bacterium
CCCCCGCCCAGCGCCGCGCCGCCGAGCTCACCGAGCGGCTCCGCGCCCTCGACCCGAACCAGATGACGCCGATGGAGGCGCTGGAGGAGCTGGCGAGACTGAAGGATGGGATGATGGATGATCGATGATCGATCATCGACCATCGATCATCGATCATCCCTCTCGCCGTAACCACCATACCGCATTATGTTGGTTACATGACCCAACCCCACATTGACATTGGCGGCGTTGCCTGTATTGACTTTGCGAACGGCGCCGAACTGCCGGAGTCGGTGGAAAACCCTGCGGCCCTGCGTGGGGTTGCCAGATTCCGGGTCGTGGTCACCCGGTTGTTGCGAGCGGAGGCGACCGGCGAGGGCGCCTCGGAACGCGACCTCGACGCCCTCAACCGCATCCTCTCCCAGGGGCAGAACCACCGCGGCGTCTTGCCGGCGGTCCGGGGGTATGGTTGGGGGTGGATCGGTCGGGCGGACGATGTGGGGCGGGTGCTCTGGCCGGTGGCCTGGTCGGCGGCGCTCCTGCTGACGGGGCCTGACCTGGCCCGCCTGAAGTGCTGTGATGGCTGTGGTCGACTCTTCTTTGACGCCTCCCGCAACCGGTCGCGGCGGTGGTGCGACATGCAGGGTTGTGGGAACCGGGCGAAGGTTGCCCGGCATCGTCGGCGGGCAGACTGAAATGCGTCGCCTCAGGTTCGTATACATTACCGGAATGCTGCCCATGCGCCGAGCCATCGCCCTCCTTGCCGCCACCCTCCTGCTGGGGAGTCTTGGGTGCGCGGGCGAGCCGCCGGCCGCAGCGCTTCGGGCCGCCCGCCCGATCGCTGGTGGCCCGGAGATCCCCTACCCCCCCGAGTTGTTTACCAAGCGGGTCGAGGGCGAAGTCCTCCTCTATCTGGTCGTTGATTCCGCCGGAGCGGTGATCCGCGACTCGACCAGGATCGCCACCACCAGTGGCCACCCAGAATTCGACGCCGCCGCGATGGCCGCCGCCCCAGGGCTCAAGTTCCACCCCGCAACGCGCAATGACACCGCGGTCACGGCCCCGATCCAGGTGCCGATCCGGTTCCGCCTGCCGGATTCACTGAAGGCCAATCGCTGATCGCTGTTCGCTGATCGCCCCCCAACGTGGACTCGCCCATGACCCGCCGACTCCTCGCCGTCTGCATCGTCGCGGCGACGCCACTCCCGGCGCAGAACCCCGCCGTCCGCGCGGCCGCGGAGCGAGCCATCATCGCGCCGACCCTCCTCCGCGACGTCTCCTACCTCGCCTCGGATGCGCTGATGGGACGCGCGACCCCGTCGCCCGGCTTTGACAGTGCGGCCGCCTACGTGGCTCGTGAGCTCAAAGCGCTCGGCGTGAAGCCGTTCGGCGACCACGGCAGCTACTTCCAGCACTACCCGCTGGCCACGTCACTGCTCGACACCGCCGCGACCACGGTCACGATCACTGGCCGTCCGCTCGGGTGGGGCCGCGACTACCGCGTGACGTCATTCGTGGCGCCGGGCCCGCGCCAGGGAGCGGTGCTCTATGTGGGCCAGGGGCTGCGGGCGCCCAAGCGCGGCCTCGATCCGTACGCTGGCCATGACGTGCGCGGCAAGTGGCTGCTGGTCCATCCACGCACCGGTCCCGCACGCGCCCTCACCAGCGACACCCTCGGTATTCTGGGGGTGGATTACACCACCGTCCAGGAAGAGGCCCGCGCGCGCGGTGCCCTCGGCATCCTGACCATCGCCGCCACGCCGGTCCTCGGCGGCGGGCGCGGTGGCGCGGTCCAATCCCGCGATCTGGTGCCGTCGGTCGGCCGAGCGTATGCGCCCTATCCTCTGCCGCAGATCGCCATCGCACGCGGTGCCGTGAGCGGACTCGTCGGCGATGCCGCGCTTGCCGAGCAGATCATGGCAGCCGATTCCACCCGCCGCTATCCCGCCTCGGTCGTCGTCGGCACCGGGCCGCTCCGGGTCGATCTGGTGGCGACCACCACATCGATCAACCCGTACAACGTCGTTGGCTTCATCGAAGGGACCGATCCCACGGTCAAGGATGAGTGGATCGCGATGGCCGCCCACCTCGACGGCGCCGTCGGCCGAGGGGCCAACAGTGCGGGTGACTCGATCTTCAACGCCGCCGACGACAACGCCTCGGGCAGCGCGGGGGCCCTCTCGATCGCCCGTGCCCTGATGCAGGGGCCGCGGCCGCGGCGCTCGATCCTGCTGATCTGGGATTCCGGCGAGGAGACCGGCCTCTGGGGCGCGCGCTACATCGCCTATGGTGAGCTGGGCCGAAAGATCGTCGCGATCGCCAACGTCGACATGATCGGTCGTTCGCGAGCGCCGGGGACCGATATTCTGGGCGAGGATCAGCTCACCCCGCCGGGGGTGATCTACATCACCGGTCCGCGGGTGCTCAGCACGCAGCTCGAGGCCGTGGTGATGCAGGTGGAGCGAGAGTATCCGTGGATCGCCTTCGATCGGAGCAGCGAAGACCCGGACCACGAGTCATTCTACCCGCGCACCGACGCCTCGCCCTACATCGAGAACGGCATCCCCTACCTCGGCGTCCGCAACGGTCGCCACGGCGACTACCATCGGCAGACGGATGAGGTGAGCAAGCTCGACATCGCCAAGATGGAGGCGACGTCGCGGGCCCTCTATGCCATGCTCTGGCACACCGCAAATGGCGCGGTCCGGCCGCGGATGGACCGGCCCCTTCCCAAGACGCTGTGGTTTGTGACCCCGCGGTAGGGGAGAGGCGTGTGAGGAGTGGACGCATGAGCCGATTCGCGAGGGGCCTGCGCATGACCAGGTAGACCCTTCTCCAGGACCCTGCCTCATGCGCGCGCACTCCTATCTCGTCCTCGGCACCCTCCTCGCCGGCTGCAGTAGCGCGGGAACCGATCCGATCATCCCGCCACCGCCGCCGCCAGCCGTGGCGACCGTCACGCTCACCCCGCCGACGACGACGCTCGCCATCGGCGGCACGCAGACGCTCACCGCGACCCTCCGCGATCCATCCGACGTGGCGCTCTTTGGCCGCAGCATCAGCTGGCAGACGAGTGATCAGACCGTGGCGACCGTTTCCGGCAGCGGGGTCGTGACCGCGGTTGCGCCCGGCGGTCCGGTGACCATCACCGCCACCAGCGAGGGCAAGAGCGGCACCGCGCAGGTCACGGTCTCCCCTCCCGCACTGGCCCCGGTCAACTCCGTGGTGCTGACGGGTGGGGCCGCCACGATCGAGACCGGCGCGACAACCACCTTCACCGCGACCCTGCGCGATGCCGCCAACCTCGTCCTCAGCGGACGCGCCGTGGTCTGGTCGACCAGCAGCGCGGCAACGGCAATCGTCTCGCAATCCGGCGTCGTCACCGGTGTCTCAGCCGGTGGTCCCGTCACCATCACCGCGACCAGCGAAGGACGGAGCGGGACCGCGCAGGTAACCATCACGGCGCCGCCCGTGGCGCTCACGACGGATACCTTTGGCGCCGAGTCGTATCACACCTGCCAACTACTCCAGGGCACCGGGACGATCATCTACTGCTCCGGCGAGGGGCAGTTCGGTCAACTCGGCCGCAATGCGGTGGTTCCCACGCAGCTCACGCCGTTGCAGTTGGTCGGCAGCTTCTCGTTCGCCAAGGTGTTTGTCGGCAACTTCTTCACCTGCGGCCTCACCGCGGCGGGTGCGGCATGGTGCTGGGGACGTGGCGTCCAAGGCGCGATTGGCAATGGCAGCAACACCGATCAACTCTCGCCGGTCGCGGTGAGCGGCGGTCGGACGTTCACGCGGATGTTCCTGGGATGGGGTGGTGCGGTGTGTGCGCTCGAGGTCTCGGGAGCGGCGTGGTGCTGGGGGCAGGGTGGCAGCGGCGAATTGGGGAATAGCGCGACGACCAATCAGTTGGTGCCGGTCGCGGCGGCTCCCGGCATGACCTTCGCCTCGATGGCGGTGACCGCGTTCACCACGTGCGGGCTGACCGCCGCGGGAGCGACCTGGTGCTGGGGGTCGAACCTCGTGGGGACGATTGGTAACGGCGCGACCGGCGGCAATGTCCTCGCCCCGACCCAGGTGAGCGGCGGACATCAGTTTGCCGAAATCACCGGGGGCAACCAGTCGTTCTGTGGCCGCAAGACCGATGGCACCGTGTTCTGCTGGGGCTTCAATGATGCGGGCCAGCTGGGTGACGGTACCACCACCAGCCGGAGCGCACCGGTCGCCGTGACGACGGCACAGCGCTTCATTCGCCTCGGTGGCGGACGGGGCGGCGTCTGCGGCCTGACCGCCGCCGGCGCAGCGTGGTGCTGGGGGGCGTTCATGGGCAATGCCACGACCCCGCAACTCGTGCCGGGTGGACGGGTCTTCAGCGAAATCGATGTCGGCGGCGAGCACGCCTGCGGCCGCGAAGGGAACTTCATCTACTGCTGGGGGGCCAACGCCTCCGGCCAGCTCGGCAACGGCACGACTACCGGCAGCGCGATTCCCGTCCGGGCGACGATCTTCGGCTGAGGGGGGCAACGGCGGCTGGGGCGACGCATGCGTCGCCCCTTTCCGGCGGTTCGCGGTTCGCTGTTCGCCGTTCGCCGTTCGCGGTAACTTCCTGTATGCACACACCCCATCCGTTCCCCTACGATTCCGTCCTCGACACCATCGGCCAGACCCCCCTGATCCGGCTGGGGCGCGTCGGCCGCGATATCGGCACGCCAGTCTTCGGCAAGGCGGAGTACGTCAATCCGGGTGGCTCGGTGAAGGACCGGATCGGCCTGGCGATCATCGAGGCCGCGGAGCGGGATGGCACCCTGAAGCCTGGGGGGACGATCGTCGAAGGGACCAGCGGCAACACCGGCGTCGGCCTCGCGATCGCGGCCGCCCTCAAGGGGTATCGCTGCATCTTCACGATGCCCGACAAGATGTCGCAGGAGAAGGTGCGGTTGCTCAAGGCGTATGGCGCGGAAGTAGTCATCACGCCGACGGCGGTGCCGCCAGATCATCCCGAGAATTACGTGATGAAGGCGAAACAGATCACCCATGACACACCGGGCGCAGTGCTCGCCAACCAGTTCTACAATCAGGTCAATCCTGAAGCACATGTCGCCACCACTGGCCCGGAGATCTGGGCCCAGACCGGCGGCCGAGTGACGCACGTGGTGGCAGGGGCCGGTACCGGTGGCACGATCAGCGGGATCGGCAAGTTCCTCAAGACGCAGAATCCGGCCATCCGCATCATCGCCGGCGACCCGGTCGGCTCGCTCTACACCGGCTACCATCGCACCCGCACCATCGGCACCGACGGCGCGCCGTACAAGGTCGAAGGCATCGGCGGCGACAAGGCGCCGACGACGGTCTGGTGGGATCTGATCGATGAGTTCCGTCAGTGCAGTGACCGCGACGCCATGGCGATGGCGCGTCGACTCGCGCGCGAAGAGGGGATCCTCGTCGGCGGTTCGGCCGGCCTGAACGTCCACCTCGCCCTGCAGCTCGCGCGCGAACTCGACGACTCCGCCGCCTGTGTCGTCACCATTCTCTGCGATACCGGCGAGCGCTACCTCAGCAAGGTCTTCAACGACGAGTGGTTGCAGGAAAATCAGTTGCTCGAGACCGTGAAGCCCACTGTCGGCGATCTCCTTGCCAAGCGCGGTGGTGCGCAGCCGGCACTGGTGCAACTCGCCCCGTCCGCGCAGGTGCGCCAGGCACTGAATCTGATGCACACCTGGGATGTCTCGCAGATTCCGGTGATCGAGGATGGTCGGTGCATCGGCGCCCTCAACGAGGGTACGCTGATGACGCAGGCCCTCGAGCAACCAACGCTGCTCGACCGTCCGGTCCGCGAAGTGATGGAGGAGCCCTACCCCGTCGTTGAGCTGTCGCTCCCGGTGGACCGACTCGCCCCGATGCTCACGCGCGAATCACCCGCAGCGTTGGTCCGCGACGGTGGCACGCTGGTGGGGATTGTCAGTCGGTATGATGTGTTGCAGTTGATGATCGGGCGATGATCGATGATCGTTGATCGGCTGGGGTGAGGTGTGCCTCGCCCCCACTTGCTCGTCCCCCTAGCGCACTTTCTCTCTCTCATCCCTTCGGAGCACCACATGGGCATCCTCGGCACTATTCTCAGCAAGCTCGGCATCGGCAAGGACGAGACACCCCCACCGGCCGTCGCGCCGACCGCGCCGCCGGTGGCAGCCACCCCAGCCGCACCGGCCGCACCCACGCCGATCGCCGTCGTCGATGTCGTTGCCGATCTGGCCGCGCGCGCCAAGGCCAACCCGCAGAAGCTCAACTGGGAGACGTCGATCGTCGATCTCCTGAAGCTGCTCGAAATGGACAGCAGCCTCACGGCCCGCAAGGAACTCGCGAACGAGATGGGTTGCCCGCTGCAGCTGCGCGAAGACTCGGCCCAGATGAACATGTGGCTGCACAAGACGGTGCTCGAGCGGATCGCCTACAACGGTGGCAACATCCCGCCGCACCTGATCCACTGAGCGAGCATCACCGCCTTCGACACCAGGAGTAACCGAATGCAGATCACGGATGTGCTCGCCCAGATGGGCGGGCTGCAGTCGCTGGCGCGGGAGTTGGGTGTGAGCGAGGCCGAGGCGAAGAGCGGTACTGACGCGCTGCTTCCGGCGATTCTGGGCGGATTGAAAAAGCAGGCGCAGGGGCAGCCGGGTGGCCTCGGCGGGCTCGGTGGTCTGCTCGGTGCGCTCGGTGGCGGCGGACTGCTCGACAACGTCCTCTCGCCTGCGCCAACGGATGTGGCTCAGGGCAACGATGTGCTCGGACAGATCTTCGGGTCGAAGGATGTCAGTCGTGCCGTCGCCCAGGACGCGTCAAGCCGGTCGGGAATTGACCCCGCCCTGCTGCGCAAGATGTTGCCGATCGTGGCGATGCTGGTCACCGGCTTCATGGCGAAGCGCGCCTCCGATGCACCCGCCGCACCGCACGCGGAACCGAGCGGCGGCCTTGGGGGGCTGGGCGGACTCCTCGGCGGACTGCTCGGTGGCGGCGGCGTGACCAGTGGTGGTGGCACCAGCGGTGGCCTTGGTGGTCTCGCCTCGCTGCTCGACGCCAATGGCGACGGCAATCCGCTCGATGACATTCTGGGGATGATGCGCAAGTAGCGAACGGCGAACGGCGAACAGTCGGGGCGAGGCATGCCTCGCCCCTGCTACCCCTCGCCGCGGCCTGACGGTCGCGGGTCGCTGTTCGCCGTTCGTGGTTCGCTGTTCGCCGGTCGCCGCTCGCTGTTCGCCGCTTTGTAGATCGTCACCGTCGCATCCCCAAACACCTTTCGCTTGGCGCCATTCGGAATCGCGTGCGACGTGGCATGCTCCACTGCGAGCAGCCGCGCGAACGGCTTGGCACGCCACATCTCCAGGATGCGGTCGAGTACCTTCGATTCGTACGGCGGGTCAACGAACGCTAGGTCGTAGCGGTCGGCCTCGAGCATCGCCGTCCAGGGGACCGCGTCCTTCTTGAAGATCCTGGTGCGATCGAGCAGGTGCAGTGCGGCGACGTTCGCCTTGAGTGCATGCAGTGATGCCGGGCGAAACTCCACGAAATCACAGCTCTTGGCGCCCCGCGAGATCGCCTCGAGCCCGAGCGCACCGGTCCCGGCAAAGAGGTCGAGGACCCGGATCCCCTTCAGCTCCGGCTCCAGCATCGTGAGCAGGGCATCGCGGACCGCCTCCTTGGTGGGGCGGACCCGTTGGTCGGCGGGCGACGTCAGATGGCGACCGGCAAATTTTCCCTTCACGATGCGCATAACTGGCCCCTCCCCGAGTGATGCGGGCAACATAGCGGCAGGTTGGTCAAATTCCCGCGCCCGGGGTACAATCCAGCCATGACCTCGTCCATGCTGCGCGTTCTAGTCCTCACCGGTGGCTCTTCGGCCGAGCGCGACGTCGCTATCGCCTCGGCCGCGCAGGTCGTGACCGCGTTGCGCTCGCTCGGGCACATCGTCCACGTCGCCGATACCATCGAGGGTGTCCTGGACCCGATCGCCGAAGCGCGGGTCCTCGGGGGCCGGGTCGGCACGGAACCGCCCGACGTCCGCGCCCTGGAGGCACAGGAGCGCCGAGTCCTGTTCGCCGGGCTGCTCGACGAACCGCTGGTGCGGCAGGCCGACGTGGTCTTCCTCGCGCTCCATGGTGGGCGGGGCGAGGATGGCACAGTCCAGCACCTCCTTGAGGTGGCCGGGATGCGGTACACCGGGTCGGGGCCGCTCGCCTCAGGCCTGGCGATGGACAAGGACGTTGCCAAACGGCTCTTCGAGACGGCCGGGGTGCCCACGGCCGCGTGGCGGATGGCCCCGACCGACCTGGACGAGGCGGTCGCCTCCCTCGGCCTCCCACTGGTGGTCAAGCCAAGCAAGCAGGGGTCAACGGTCGGGTTGAGCGTGGTCCGCGAGGCGGCCGAGCTCGTCCCCGCTATCGAGGAAGCGGCCCGCCACGACGATGAGGTCATGCTCGAGGCCTTCGTCCCTGGTCGCGAGCTCACCGTCGGCATCCTGGGCGACGAGGCCCTCGCCGTCGGGGAGATCATCCCCCAGCACGAGCTCTTCGACTACGAGTGCAAGTACACCCCGGGGATGTCGGAAGAGATCTTTCCGGCCGATATTCCAGAAACAATGACCCGCGAGGCGCAGCGCCTCGGCCTGCTGGCACATCAGGCATTGAAACTGCGGGGCTACTCCCGGGTAGACTTTCGACTCACCGCCGAGGGACGCCTCTTCTGCCTTGAGGCCAACACCCTGCCGGGGATGACGGCGACCTCGCTCCTGCCGCAGTCGGCCAAGGCGATGGGGATCGGCTTCGCGGAACTCTGCGAGCGCATTTGTCGTCTTGCGTTAGGAACAGGATGATCGATCATCGATGATCGATCATCGATCATCCAATCACGGAATCGACCATGAGCACGAGCCTGCAAGACCGCATCACCCCCTGGGTTGGTCGCCTGATCGCGATCAACGCTGTGGTGTTGCTGTTGCAGCAGACGCTCTTCCCGTCAGAGGCACTGCTCGACCTGGTGACCTTCGATCCGGCGCGTGCGCTCTCGCGGCCGTGGACCTTCGTCACCTACATGTTCGTGCATGGTGGACTCTTCCACCTGGTCGGCAATTCGATCGCACTCTTTGTCTTCGGCCCGCCGGTCGAGCGTCGTCTCGGCAGCACGGCGTTTCTCCTCTTCTATCTCTACTGCGGCCTCGGCGCGGCGGTCACCTCGCTACTGCTGTGGACGGTCGCACCGTCGTTGATCTACCCCTTCATCGGTGCCTCGGGCGCAGTGCTCGGCGTGGCCTTCGCCTTCGCGAAGTTCCACCCCGATGCCACGCTGTATGTCTTCCCGTTGCCGATGCCGATCAAGGCGCGGACGCTGGTGGCGATCATGGCCGGGCTCGATCTCTTCGGCGCCCTGATGGGCAGCGACGGTGTGGCGCACGTCGCCCACCTTGGCGGGCTGCTCTGCGGCTGGCTCTTCTTCGTGATTCAGGGTGGGGGGAAGTCGTTCGAGCCACCGCACGTCGCGCCACCGCGCGCGCGGGTGCCGGTCGCCACGCCGGCGGCGGAAATCGGCACCGGCGGGACCGCGCCGCGCCGTGAGCGGATGGCCGAACGCGCGCCGAGCGCGCCGGTACGCGACCCGGTGATGGACGAGCGGATGGAGATGGATCGGCTGCTGGACAAGATCAGCGCCGCCGGCATCGAGGCGCTCACCGCCGACGAGCGCCGCTTCCTCGATGACGCCGCAAAGCGTCGCCGCGGCGAACTGCACTAGCCCTCGGCGTCGGGCGCGGTACCTTCTACCACTCATGCCACTGCTCGATCTCGTCACACCGTGGGCCGCGGCGCGCACGGCCGCCGATGCCGACCATGCCATCGGGCGGCTCGCCGAGCGCCATGCGGCACTGCTCGAGCGCGTCCGCCGCCAGCGAGCCCCTCATCTTGCGACACTACCGCTCGCCACGGACGCCGCCGTGCTGGCGCGGGCAAGCGCGCGCGCGGCCGATCCTGCCCTGCACCAACAGCTGCGCGAGGCCTCGCGCTCCGCCGCGTCGCACGGGGGCGACCTCCCCCACACCACCGTTCTGCTGGTCGGCAGTGACGAGGGCGAGGCGGTACTCCCGCTCCCCGGCGCACCGCCGCTGGTGGTGCTGTTCCTCGATCGGGAGCGCGACGACGCCGCGTTGCTCCTGGCGCAGGTGCGCGGCCAGGCGGCGATCACGCGCTGGGGTGCGAACGACTCGGCCGCAATCCTTCGCGACCTGCCGACCGTAGTCTGGGATAGCTGGGAGTTGACCCGAACTGTGCCGCTGCGGGAGTGGATCTACTCCATCGGTGTGGCGATCCACCTCTCGCAGGCGGTCTTCCCCGCGATGCCGGCGCATCGGCTCCTCGGCCTGCGTCGCGGTGAAGTCGGTCGGCTCCGGGAGCGGGAACGCGGCCTGAATGCCCTGCTCACCCCTGACCTGGACGAGTCGGGGTTGGGGCTGGTCTTGCGTTGGCTGGTCTCGGAGACGCCCGCGACGATGCGGACCCATCAGGGCACGGTGATCCCGCCAGGCGCGGGGCGCTACCTCGCCTGGCGGCTCACGGCAGAGCGGGTGGCGCGGGTCGGCGTGCGCGAGGCACTCCGACTCCCCGCCTGACCAAGCTCAGGGCGTCGGTGCGACCGGGATGATGCCCTTGTGGGCGCCATCGCAGACGGGCCACTTGGCGCTCTGGCCACAGGAACAGAGGGAGAGCTTCTGCTGATTGACACGCGGCGGCAACTCAAGCGGATTGCCGTCGCCATCGACGACTTCGAAGTCGCCGTTGAGGACATAAGGCGCGCAGGGGGTGGCACTGCGGATGGTGACGCGAAGGGGCGTAGGGGTCTCTGACATGCGCCTAAGATAGGTGCGACGCATCCGTCGCCCTAGCCGACGGCAACCGTACCCCGCGCGCTCCAGGCGCCCACGGCCAGATAGGTCGCCAGAAAGACCGCCGATCCGCCGCTCACCAGCAGTCGAGCGGTGAGCGTCGCGGTGCTCGCCGAGATCAATCCCTCAATGAGCCCCGCCACAATCAGCAGCACCACCGCCGCGCCGACCATCGGCAGCGCGCGCCTGGCGGCCAGCACCAGCGCGTCCCGCCGACTGTACTGGCCTGGGACGATCAGTGCGCGACCGAGCAGGAAGCCGGCCGCACCCGCCACCCAGATGGCAAACAGTTCGAGTACGCCGTGCCCCACCACAAAACTCCAGAGGTAGCCCAGCACGCCGAGATTGGCGAAGTGGCCGCTGACCGCGCCGAGTTGCAGGCCATTGAAGGCGAGCAGGACCAACGAGCCGACACCGAACACGACGCCCGACGCAAAACAGCCGACCGCCACGCGAACATTGTTGGCGATGATCGAGGTCGCCATCACGGGCCGCTTCTCCGCAGCGACCTCGACGTAGCCGCTTCCCGCGGGCCCGCGGCGTTGGCCGGCCTCGGCGCGCTCCAGCATCACATCGGGAATCAGCGAGGGGGCGAGCCCGGGCTGTTCGCGCAGGAGAGCGTATCCGCCGAGGCCCGGAAGGATGAAGAGTGCGGCTGCTAGCAGCACCGTCCGCCACGAGGCCACGACGGCGGCCGGGGCGTCGACCACCACGAAGCGCGAGAGTCGGCGCCAACTGCGCCGTTCCGCACGGTACAGGGCGTTGTGGCCGGCCGCCACCAGACGCTCGAGGCGGGTCGAGACGACGGGATCGGCGCCATAGGTACGCACCCGTGCCAAGTCGGCCGCCACCTCGCGGTAGCGCGCCGCGAAGTCCGGCAGTTCCTTGGCGCTCAGCACGTCGAGCCCGCCGCGCGCGACGCGCCCGGCCAAGACGTCAAAGGCATCCCAGCGGTGGCCCTTTCGCGCCAGCAGTCGCTCGGAGACCGCGCGTCGACCGCCACCACTCCGTGCACCGAATTTGCCGCGCCGGCGACCGCGCTCACGCACGAAGAGCCCCTGCAGGAACTGGAAGTCGTCGCCGGGGCGGTCCGGGAATCGACCCGCGAAACGCGTCGCAAACTGCGCCGCGAAGCGGTTCCGCACCGGGTGCGGCAGCGAGGGGGCGCGCCCGATGAACTCGCGCACCAAGGCGAACTCCTCATCCGCCAGCTCCGGCGACCCGTCGGCCTCCTCCTCGCCGACGTCACCCATCGGCTCCACTGGGATGGCCGCTTCCACCGGCTGATCGCGCACCACGACCGTCCCGGCGACCAGATCGCCAAGTCGCTTCGCGCGGGGATGCACCGCGATCAGGATCACCCCGATCATCCCGACGATGTCGATCGGCGTCAGCAGGTGACGTGTCGCCGCATCAGCGAAGGTCAATCCATGCCCGCTCTCGCGGATGGTGCGAATCCCCACCAACCGCTTGCCTGGAGTCTGCCCGCGCCGCAATCCCTCGAAGAGCGTGAAGTAGAGCCAGACCAGCGAATAGAGGAGCAGGATCTGCAGGGCACTGATCCAGCCGGAGAAGTGGCCCCAGAAGAGCAGCGAGACCGTCACCACCACAGAGAGGATCGAGACCAGCAGCATGTCGACGAGTGCGGCCAGCGCGCGGCTGCCGACCCCGGCGAGCTCGTAATCGAGGACGACGTGCTCTGGTGTCTCGAGCTCGAAGTGCTGCCGATAGGTCGGCGCTGGAGTGTCGGCCATGAGTCCGATTGCTGCAGGGGGGGGTGCAGGAACGGCGAATTCCCGGTAATGTACGGCGTCTCAACTTCCCCGCCCAATCCCCCTGCCCCAGGAGTCCCGCCCGATGAGCGCACCGGTCTTGCGCCCGCTCTCCGCTGGCGAAGTGCTTGACGTCTCCTTCGGCGTCTACCGCGCGCACTTCGTGGTGCTGGTCACGATCGCGGCGATTACTCGGGTGGTCCCCGACGCGCTGGGGATTTACGTCGAGCGCTCGGGCGGATTTCTCGCCAATGTCCCCCTCGGCGTGACACATATGCTGCTTTCCTTTGTGTTGGGGACCATCGGCATTGCCGCCACCACCTCGGTCGTGTCCGCCGCCTATCTCGGCGGCACCGTGGGGGCGACGGACGCCCTCCGAGGCGCGTTC
>JBBQJU010000046.1:0-13001 GCA_038326215.1 Gemmatimonadales bacterium
GTCGAGAGTGGACTGCCCGGTGCCGTAGCGGTTGTCGAACATGTGCTTGGTGCGCGAATCATTCACGGCGAGAATCGGAAAGCGGAGGATCCCTTCCTTGGCCATCGCCTTGAGCCGGATGACGCCGGTGGTGGTCTCTTCGGTGGAGCCCTTGACGCGTGCCACGAGTGCGAGCCGCTCGTCCGGCGACAGCGCATCGACCATTGCCTTGATCGGACCGGCGAGGTCATCGAGACGGCCAAGCGCCACCATCATCAGCGCGCCGACGAGGTCGGCCCCGTCGTCCTGCGTCAGATCCGGCCCGAATGCCAGCGCCTGGGCGAGGTGGGTGTAGTAGGTCTCGTGGTCCTCGCCCTTGATGGCATAGACATGCACACCATGATCGCGGACGAGGTGGGCGGCGACATCATCCTGCGTCGAGAGCGGATTCGACGCGCAGAGCGCGATCTCCGCCCCGGCCGCTCGCAGCGTGATCATCAGGTTGGCGGTCTCGGTCGTCACGTGCAGGCAGCAGGACAGTTTCCGACCGGCCAGGGGACGTTCCTTGGCAAAGCGCGCCCGAATCTGCCGGAGCACCGGCATGGAGCGCTCGGCCCATTCGGTGCGGCGCTTCCCCTCATCGGCGAGGCTCAGGTCCTTGATGTCGTGCGGGGCGTCAATGGCAATGCTGGTCATGGTAGTCCTCACGCCTTGACGGCGGTGCGAAGCTCGCGGACCCGATCGGTCCGCTCCCAGGTGAAGCGCTCGACGCGCTGTGGACGGTGGCCAGCATCTTCGTAGAGCCCCTTCTCCCAGGAGCGGCCGAAGTGGCCATAGGCGGCAGTCGCGGAATAGATGGGCTGGCGCAACTTGAGATCGGCGATCAGCACCGCCGGGCGCAGGTCAAAGACCTCGCGGACGGCGCGCTCGAGCACCTCGTCCGGCACGACCCCCGTGCCGAACGAATTCACGAATACGGACACCGGCCGTGCCACGCCGATGGCATAGGCCACCTGCACTTCACAGCGGCGGGCCAGCTTGGCCGCGACGAGATTCTTGGCCACGTGGCGCACGGCGTACGCCGCCGAACGGTCAACCTTCGTCGGGTCCTTGCCGCTGAACGCGCCGCCGCCGTGGCGGGCCATTCCGCCGTAGGTGTCGACGATGATCTTCCGGCCCGTCAGCCCGGCGTCGCCATGCGGGCCCCCGATGACAAAGCGGCCGGTCGGGTTGACGAGGAATTTCGTCTTCGCAGTGTCGAAGCCGAACTCCTCGAGCACCGGGACGATCACGTCCTCGACCATTGCCCCCTGGATCGTCTTCTGCGAGAGCGCGCGGTTGCCGACGCGATCCGCATGCTGGGTCGACAGCACCACGGTCTTCACGCCGATCGGCCGATCACCTTCGTACTCGACGGAGACCTGCGTCTTGCCGTCAGGCCGGAGCCAGCCGTGCTGCGGAATCCCCTTCCCGCCCCGGCGCACGGCGGCGAGCCGCTCGGCCAGCCGGTGCGAGAGCACGATCGGCAGCGGCATCAGCTGTTCGGTCTCATCCGAGGCGTAGCCGAACATCATCCCCTGATCGCCGGCTCCCTGGTCGTCGGGCCCCTTGCCGTCGACGCCCTTCGCGATGTCCGGCGACTGCCGGTCGATCGAGGAGAGGACGGCGCAGGTCCGATAGTCGAAGCCGAACTGGGAGTCGGTGTAGCCGATCCGCTCGATCGTGGCGCGCACGATGTCCGCGATGTGCACGTAGGCCGACGTGGTGATCTCGCCAGCCACGACGGCCATGCCGGTCGTCACCAGAGTCTCACAGGCCACACGCGCGGAGGGGTCGCGGGCGAGGATGGCATCGAGGACAGCATCGGAAATCTGGTCGGCAACCTTGTCCGGGTGCCCTTCAGTGACCGATTCGGACGTAAAAATGTGGCGTGCGGCCGATGACATCGGGCCTCGCGAAAGGGGTGAGGAACTCACGGCGAACGGGGCAAGCTAGCGCCCGTCGATGGGTGCGGCAACGCGCCGGCCGGGTCGACGAGACGGAGGTCGAGGTGGCGACCGACCGCCTCTCGAAGAATCGTCTCAACCGCCGCCGTGGTCGAAGCTTCAGCGGCCGCCTCGGCGGCCTCCCGCGCGGCGGCCATCGGCATGCTCCGCACCACCCACTTCACGAGCGGGATCGACGGTGGGGCGATCGAGAGTCGATCATAGCCCAGCCCCAGGAGCAGGACGGCCGAAATCGGGTCCGAGGCCATCTCCCCGCAAACCGACGAGGGAATGCCGGCGGCACCTGCCGCGAGCCGAACCTGTCGGAGTGCGCGGACCACGGCGGGATGCAGGGGTGAAAAGCGGCTCGCCAAACGGGCGTTGCCGCGGTCGACCGCCAGCGTGTACTGGGTCAGATCGTTGCTGCCGACGCTCAGGAAGGCCGAGATCTGGGCGAATTCCGCCGCCATGGTCACGGCGGCAGGCGTCTCGATCATCACCCCGACCGGGACATCGGCGGCAGCACGAATCCCGGCCCGTCGCAGCGACTCGGCCTCCTCGGCGAGGATGGCACGCGTCTCATGCACCTCGTCGAGGGAGATCACCAGCGGCAGCATCAGCCAGAGGTCGCGGTCCGCGGCGGCGCGCAGGATCGCCCGCAACTGCGGGCGGAAGAGTCCGGGTTCATCGAGACAGACACGGATCGACCGCCAGCCCAGAAAGGGATTGGCCTCGTGCGGCGCTGCGAACGCGGCTGGGAATTTGTCGCCGCCGAGGTCATAGCTCCGCACGACGACCGGCTGGCCCGCGAAGGCCGCGCCGACGCGGCGATAGTATTCCGTCTGTTCATCTTCTGTCGGCAGGGTCGCGCGTCCGGAGACCAGGAATTCGGTGCGCAACAGGCCGACCCCTTCCGCGCCATGCCGGAGCGCTGGTTCCACCTCTTCGGGGAGGTCGACGTTGCCCTGCAGCTTGATGCGGACGCCATCCGGCGTTTCGGCCGGCGACGTGGCGATGCCCTCGAGCTGTAGCTCGAGCTTGTGGCGCCGCGAGGTCTGGAGCCGTGCGATCTCGAGCTCATCGTGGGTCGGATCGAGGATGATCAGCCCGCTCTGGCCATCGAGCAGGACGATCGCCCCCTCGGCGATCCGGTCGAGCGCATTCGGCACGCCCATCACGGCGGGGATGCCCAGGGAGTGTGCCAGGATGGCCGCATGCGAGGTGCGGGTGCCCTCCTCGCAGATGAAGCCGACGATGTGCTCGCGGTCGAACTGCACAGTCAGGCCCGGCGAGAGCTCCCGCGCGAGGATGACCACCTGCTGGTCGATCTCGCCAAGCCAGGCCTCGTCGGACGCGCGCCCCAGCAGGTACGCCAGCATCCGGAGCTGGATCGCATTGAGGTCGGCGAGCCGATCCCGCAACATGGGGCGGCGCGAGCTCTGCCAGGCGTTGCGCAGCTCGAGCGCCTTGAACTCGTACGCGGTTTCCGCGGAGAGGTTGTTCTTGCGGATCAGCGTCTCGACGCTGGCGAGAAACGTCGAATCCTGGACCATCATCATCTGGGCATCGAAGATGCGCGCTTCCTCGGGGCCAGCTCGCACGGCGGTGCGGTCGCGCAACTGCGCGAGCTGCTCGAGCACGGCGGCAACCGCTGCGTGCAGCCGGGCAATCTCGGCGTCGTGTTCCTCCGGGGAGACATTGCGGTCCGGAACTTCGGGGAATGACCAGCGCACGGCCACGACCGGTGCGAAGGCCACGCCGGGCGACACCCCGACCCCGCGGAGGAAGCGCTCGCTCATCGTTCCCCGAAGCCGTCAGCAATCAGCGCGAGGACGGCAATCATGGCCGCCTCTTCATCCGCGCCCGTGGTGCGCACGTGCACCACGGCGCCGCACTCGGCGGCGAGCATCATGACGCCCATGATGCTCTTGCCATTCACGGATTGGCCTTGGCAGGACAACTCGATGTCGGCGCTGAAATTCGCGGCAAGGCGCACGACCTGCGCGGCGGGTCGCGCGTGCATCCCCAACGGATTGACGATGACAGTCTCGCGTTCAATCACCGGAAACCTCCGACGACGAAGAGCGCGATTGCCACCAGCGCCAGACCGAGGCGAAGCCCGGTGACGCGGGCCCGAGTGCCGGGTGCAATCGCGAGGAACGCCCCGACCACTCCGATCGAGGCAATGGCGAGCGTATGGGAGATGGTGACTTCACGGAGCAGGTACATCCCCACGACAGGGATCCCGAGACCGACGGCGAAGGCGGCCAGTCGCTGTGCATCGTCGGCACGCGCCGGCAGCCAGGAACGCTGGAGCGCCGCCCCAACCCCGAGTCCCTCGCGCAGCCCGAGGTTCAGGCCCCAGGCCGTGAGCGCGAGCCGCATGACATTGTGCGCGATGACGGCCACCAGGACGGCATAGCCACCGAGCCACGGGGTCGCGGCGAGGGCGAGGCCGATCACCGCCGGCACCTCGCCGGCCCAGATCAACTGGTCGCCCATGGCCCCAAGCGGTCCGGAGAGCGCGGTACGCAGGCGGATGATGGTTTCGCCCGGGACATGGTCGCGCTCGGCGCGCACCACGGCGCCGACGGCAACGCCGGCGAGGTAGGGGTGCGAGTTGAAGAACTCGGCCGACCGGGCGATCGCCGCGCGGCGCACCTCCGGCGGTTCGTCGGCGAGGTAGTGGCGGAGGAGTGGTGTCGCGGCGTGACCGACGCCGATGCCCGACATCCGCTCATAGGTCCACGCGGCCTGGACGCCGAGGAGCCGAAGCAGCGCCTGTGCCCGGGGCTTCATCGGCCGAGCACCAGCAGTAATCCGGTGGCCAGCCCGACGGCGAGCCAACGGCGACGCGCGCCGGCGCCACCGCTCCGGAGCGCCCCCCCGAGGGCGGCGGCGATCCCACCCGCCACGGTCGCCTTGCCGACCAGGCCCATGCGGGGGAACGCGTCCCACGGAAACGCCATCGTGAGCCAAATCGCCAGCAGGCCGACAGCGGCGAGCACGACGCCGCGGAGCCCGTCGCGGACGAGGCCGTTGCGCTGCAATTCCCAGATGGCGCGGGCGTCACCGGCGGCGACCCGCGCCAGCCGACGATGGATCGACTTCGCGGTGCGACGCCGATGCAGATGCAGCGTCCATCCCCCGAGGATGGCGAGCGGAAGCCCCAACACGCCAGCGACCGCCAGCACCGGGGCGTCCGGTGTCAGCGCCGCCGCCGCGGCGGCGGTCACCGCGGCCGCGCCATAGTCTGGATAGCGCGAGGCGCCGATCGGCAGCACATCCAGGGCATAGAGTTCCAGCACTGCCCCGACCAGCAGTCCCGCCGTCGTGTCACCCGCCAGCATCCCCGCCACCGTTCCGGCGACCAAGGGCCGAGCCAGCAATCCCTGCGGCATCGAGACGAGATCCACCGTGACGAGGATGCTCCAGAGCGTGAGCAGCAGCGCGAGGATCCAGCTCACAGGAACTCCGCCAGGGGGACCGGCGGGGACGTCGGCAGGTCCTGCGCGGTAATCGCTGCCCCTTCGGCCGCCAGCCGCCGCAGGATGGCCGTGTCCGCCTCATCGAGATAGAGGTAGCGCAGCCGCTCCGCACGATCGGCGCGATGATGAATGCCGCCAAGATTGATGCGGTGCGCCACGGTTGGCTCGGCATCATGCAGGGCCGCCATCGTTGCGAGATCTCCGGTCAACAGGATGCCCGCCCGCGGGTCCGCCGCCCAACCGACCAGTGCGGCCCTCGCCTCCGCGGTGCTCGCGAAGATGATCTCGACCCCTTCCGGGACCGCCATCCGATAGAGGTCCTGCTCCCAGGTGCTCGCACGGACGCCGTTGTCCACCAGCACGATGAAGCGCGCGGCAAGCGGCCGGCCCCAGCCGATCACGACCTGCCCATGCACCAGGCGGTCATCGACCCGAAGCAGCACCAAGGCCATCAGCGCGCGGCCACGGCGCGTGCGCCGACGTCCGCCACGTGGGTCGCCACCTCGTTCACCGACCCTTCGCGGTGGAAGACGAATTCGAGGAGCATCGCCAGATTGACCCCGGTGACGACGCGCACGCCGGACATCGTCTGCAGCTGCCGCATCGCGGCGAAGAGGCAGGAGCCACTCGGCATGTCGATGAAGACCACCGCCGGCCCCTCACCCACTGCCGCCACGATGCGCGCCTCGAGCGCGCCACGATCGCAATCGGTGTTGGACACCGCGACCAGTCCGGTCTCGATGCCGGCGATCTGTTCGACCGCGCCCAGCATGGCCTGCGCCAGTTGGCCGTGGCCCACGATGACGCCCTTCAGCATCGTCATTCGAAGTCATCCCGCAGGTATTCGCGCACACCGCGCTTCTCCCGCATCTTCTTGATGAGGCGCTCATTGAAGGCGGCTGCGACGTCCACCCCGCTGTAGCGCAGCAGATGCATCATCGCCACGACCTCGGCGATCACCGTGATGTTCTTCCCCGGATTGAGCGGCACAATCACTTTCGGGATCGGCACGTCGAGCACCACCTGGGTGTCGCGCTGCAGGCCGGTACGATCAGCACCCTGGGCCGTTTCCCAGTCCTCGAGCTGCACGATCACCTCGATCCGCTTCTGCTGACGCACCGAGCGCACGCCGAACAGGGCGGGGATGTCGATCAGTCCGACGCCGCGGATCTCCATGTGGTGCGCCGCCAATTCATGGCCCTGGCCCAGCAGGACGTCGGTCCCACGCCGCGTCACCTTGACGACGTCGTCCGCGACCAGCCGGTGCCCGCGCTCGACGAGGTCGAGCACGCACTCGCTCTTGCCGATCCCCGACCGGCCGACGAAGAGGAGGCCGACACCGTAGACGTCGGAGAGCGAGCCATGCAACGTGGTGCGAGGCGCAAAGGCGTCCTCGAGCAACGGCTTGATGCGCTTGTAGAACTCGGCGGTCTTGAGTCGCGTCCGCAGAATCGGCACATGGCGACCACGCGCCAGGTCGAGCAACGGCTCCGGCGGTTCCAGTCCCTTGGTGATGAAGACGCAGGGAAGGTCGTACTGGAAGAACCCCTCGAGCGCCGAGGTGCGCACCTCGGGGGTCAGGGAGACGAGATAGCTGATCTCGGTCTCGCCCAGCACGTGCAGACGGTCCGGCATGAAGCGGCCGTGATAGCCGGAGAGTGCGAGGCCGGGCGAGGCGATCTCGGCGTCCGGCACCAGGCGATCGAGACCGATTTCGCCCGTCAACGGCTCCAGCTGCAAGGTGTCGCCGGCGGCCAGGAAATCACGGAAGCGCATCGTTCCCCCTCAGGCCACGAATGACGGCGGTGGGACCCGCCCTGCCACGAGATCCATCAGATGGTGCTCCACTTGGTCCGCGGCCGCCTCCCAGGTCAACTGCTCGGCGTGCCGGCGAGCGGCCGCGCCGAGGGCCGACACCAGCGTTGGATCGTCCGCCAGACGGCACATCGCGGTGGCCATGGCCGACACATCACCATGCGGCACCAGCAGGCCAGTGAGGCCATCACGGACCGAATCGCGCAACCCCGGCGAGTCCGAGGCCAGCGAGGGGGTGCCACAGGCCGCCGCTTCCATCACGGTGATGCCCCACCCTTCCTTCGGGGAAGGAAACACGTTCGCCACGGCCCCCCGCAAGAGCGCCAGCTTGGTGGCCTCGTCAACGAAGCCGAGGAATCGGACCGCGTCACCGAGTCCAAGGGTCTGGGCCAATGCCTCAAGCCGTGGACGGTCGTCGCCACTCCCTGCGATATCGAGCGAGAGGTCCGGCCGATGCCGCCGGGCTTCGACCAGCGCCCGGAGCAGCAACTCGACGCCCTTGTACCGCTTGATTCGCCCCACATAGACGAAGCGAGGCGGGTCACTCCGCCGAACCGCGGGATCCGGCGAGAAGCGCACTGCATCGACGCCCGGATAGACCACCGCGATCCGTTCCCGCGGGACGCCGCGAGCCACCAGATCGTCCCGGGTCGAGTCGGAGATGGCGTGGAACCAGGCACGGCGGTAGAGCCAGGGGATCGGCCGCTCGGCCAGCCAGACCATGGCGGCCATCGGCCAGCTCACTTCCTGAAAGGCGGTGGTGCCGAAGAGGTGGGGGACGAGGGTGTAGATCGGGAGCGTCGTGAGGGTGGCCGTGAAGAGCGGCAGCTTGTTGACATCATCGACCACGACGTCGGCTGGCTCCTCGCGGAGTGCGCGCCGCACGGCGCCGCGACCGACGAGCGCAAAGCTATGGCGATCCCCGTGCCGGTGCACCTCGATGCCATCGACCAATTCGACGGCCGGGGCCCCCGCGAAGCCGGAGCAGACCAAGCGGACCCGATGCCCTCTCGCCGCCAACCGCGAGAAGAGCTCGAAGAGATGGATTTCCGCCCCGCCGGCGTGCGGATTCCGCAGGTCCTGCCAGTTCACGAGGAGGATGTTCACGGCCGATGGCTCTACAACCGACCCAAGTCGCGCGCCACCCGATCCAGTACGCCGTTGATGAACGCAGGGGCCTTTGAGCCGGCGAAGCGGTGGGCCAGCCAGATCGACTCGTCGAGCACGACCTTCGGCGGCACGACGCCGAGCATCAATTCGTGGATTCCCAGCCGAAGAATGTTGCGCTCGACCGACGCGATGCGATCGAAGCGCCAGTGCTCGGTGGCGCGGGCGGCCACCTTGTCGATCGCGTCGCGCTGGAGCATGACCGCCTCGACGATGGCCACCGCGTCCTCGTGCAGCGCTGGCTCGGGGCCGGTCAACCGTGCCAGACCGCTCGACGCCGCGTGCTGGTCGCCATCGCCGACCGTGTCGAGGGTGTAGAGCAGTTGCAGGGCTCGGGCACGGCGCTTCGTTTCTGGTCGCAGCATCACTCGCTGTCCGGTTCGAGTTCGAGCTGCATCAATAGATCGGCCGCTCGCAGGGCCGCTTCGGCCGCTTCCTGGCCCTTGTTGCCCGCCGCGCCACCTGCCCTCGCGACCGCCTCGTCCATCGTGTCGCAGGTGAGGAGCCCGAAGCCCACCGGCACCAGCGTCTCGGTGGCAGCGCGCGACAGTGCCGCGGCCGTCTCGCCGGCGACGAAGTCGAAGTGCGGTGTCTCCCCGCGAACGACGGCACCGAGCGCAACGACCGCGGCATAGCGCCCGCTGTGCGCCGCGGCCATCGCGGTCACGCCGAGCTCGAAGGCGCCACTGACCCAGAGGGTATCGACATCCTCGTCGGCGATTCCGGCTTCGAGGCAGGTCGTGCGAGCGCCATCGAGCAGACGCGCGGTCACCCGTTCATGGTAGCGGGCGACGATGATCGCGACGCGGCCGATGGCGTGGAGGCGTCCGGTATATTCGGGCATCAGCTCTCTCCGAGGATGTGGCCCAGCTTGTCCCGCTTGGTCTGCAGGTAGGCGCGGTTCTCGTCGGTGGTGTCCGCCACGAGGGGCACCCGCTCGACGATCTCCAACCCGTAGCCATCCAGCGCCACCAGCTTCCGGGGATTGTTGGTCATGATCCGCAAGGTCGAGAGGCGGAGGTCGCGGAGAATCTGCGCGCCGATGCCGAAGTCGCGCTGGTCGGGCTTGAAGCCGAGGCGTTCATTGGCCTGCACCGTGTCATCCCCTTCGTCCTGCAGCGCGTACGCGCGGATCTTGTTCACGAGCCCGATCCCGCGTCCTTCCTGGTCGAGATAGACGATGACGCCGGCCCCCTCGGCCACGATCTTTGCCATCGCGCGATGCAATTGCACGCCGCAGTCGCAGCGGAGCGAATGGAAGACGTCGCCGGTCAGGCACTTGGAGTGCATCCGGACCAGGACGTTCTCCTTCCCCTCGACGTCGCCATGGACCAGCGCGACATGCTCGGCGTTGTCCACCGCGTTGCGGTAGCCGATGATGCGCCAGGCGCCCGATTCGGCGGGGAGCCGCGCCTCGGCGATCCGCTCGACCAGCTGTTCCGTGCGCAGGCGATACGCCACGAGCTCGGCGACGGAGACGAGCGTCAGCCCATGCGTCTCGCAGAGTTCCCGGAGCTGGGGCAGCCGCGACATGGTGCCGTCGTCGCTGAGGATCTCGCAGATCACGCCGGCGGGCCGGAAACCGGCAAGCCGGGCGAGGTCCACGCTGGCCTCGGTGTGGCCGACGCGCTGCAGCACACCACCAGGCCGCGCCCGGAGCGGCGGGATGTGCCCCGGACGGCGGAGGTCGGCGGGGAGGGTCGCCGGGTCGATCGCCACGCGGATCGTGGTGGCGCGGTCCGCCGCCGAGATGCCGGTGGTCACGCCGAAGCGCCGCGACGCGTCGATCGTGACGGTGAACGCCGTCGACATCGACTCGGTGTTGTGCTCGACCATCTGGGACAGCGCCAGACGCTCACAATCCTCCGGCGTGAGCGCGAGGCAGATCCATCCGCGACCATGCTGGAGCATGAAGTTGATCATCTCGGGCGTGACCGCCTCGGCGGCGCAGACGAAGTCGCCTTCGTTTTCGCGGTCCTCGTCGTCCACCACCACGATCATCTTGCCGGCCTTGAGGTCGGCGATCGCCTGCTCGATTGGCGCAAAGGGGCTCACCCGGCCTCCTCGGCGCGCCACGCCCCACCCAGCGCACGGACGTACTTCCCCACCGTATCTCCTTCCAGCTGGACGCGATCCCCGGGTCGGCGGTCGCCGAGCGTGGTGTGCTCCAAGGTAAACGGAATGATCGAGAGCTGGATCGTGCCCGGCGACGGGATCGCGTTGACCGTGAGCGACACCCCATCGACGGTGATCGAGCCGAGGGGAATCGACACCGCGGAGACCTCGGCGGGGACCTCGACATCGATCAACCACGCATCCTCGCGCTGGGTCACCGACCGCACCGTGCCCACCCCATCCACATGCCCCTGCACCAGGTGGCCCCCGAGCCGATCGCCCACGCGCAGCGCACGCTCGAGATTGACGCGCCGCCCGCCGGCGTAGTCGCCGAGGGCCGTGCGGTCGAGCGAGGTCACCACGACGTGCACGGCAAAGGTGCCGGGCGTGCATCGCGTCACGGTGAGACAGGCGCCGTCGACGGCGATGCTCTCGCCCGGGACCACGTCATCCCACGGCGCGCGCAGGACAAGCTCCAGACCACCGTCGACGGCGGTCGCTGACTCCACTGTCCCCACCGCCGTGATCAATCCGGTGAACATCTAACGCTCCAGCACGAGGAGAGCATCGCCCTCGCTCGACAACATCGAGTAACGGTTGACGCGCCACCGCCGCGCGGTGCTGATCGCCGGGTGGCCGAGTCCCTGCCAGGCGCGAATCCCGTCGCCGAGCCAGAGCGGACACTGCACCTGATAGATCCGGTCGAGCAGCCCATCGCTGAGCAACGAGCCCACCAGCTCGCCGCCGCCTTCGACGAGGAGGGCGTCGACCCCGGCCCTCCGGAGCACCGTGAGCGCCTCAGCGAGACCGTCCGCGACCAGCACGGTGGCACCGGCAGCGACCAGTGCCATCCGCTGCGCCGCGGCAGCGGCGGGCCCGACCACCACCGTCACCGGTACGCCACTCCCATCGCGAAAGATCCCCTCGGCCCCGGTGAGCCGACCGCTGCGGTCAAAGAGCACCCGCACTGGCGCCACCCGTGGCACCACCTCCCCGCGCACGGTGAGCTGGGCGTCATCGGCGACGGCGGTGCGGGCCCCGACCGCCACCGCGCCGAAGCCGGCGCGGAGGTGGTGCACCCAGTTGCGGGCCGCATCGCCCGAGAGCCAGCGCGACGAACCAGCTGCGTCGGCAATGCAGCCGTCCATCGAGACGGCGAGCTTCACCGCCACGAACGGCCGATCGTGCCCGGCGTGGAGGTGATGGAAGCGGGCATTGAGGAATTGCTCCTCACCTGTTTCCACCCCGCGCTCGACGCGCACGCCTGCCGCGACGAGCCGCTCGAGGCCGCCCGCGGCCACCGGATTCGGATCGCCCGAGGCAATCACGACCCGTGCGATCCCCGCCGCGAGGATCGCGTCGACACAGGGCGGCTGCTTGCCGTGATGATTGCAGGGCTCGAGGGTGGCGTAGAGCGTCGCACCGTGGGCGCGGTCCCCCGCGACGGCCAGCGCCATCACTTCCGCGTGCGCCGCGCCGAACTCGGCATGCCACCCTTCCCCAACCACCGCATCGTCCCGGACCACCAGCGCCCCGACCATCGGGTTCGGGTGGACCCGTCCCCAGCCGCGCTCGGCCAACGCGATCGCCTGCAGCATCCAGTGGCGATCGTCCGGGTTCGAGGCGGGACGCACGGTGGCGTCGGCGGTCATGACAGTGGTCCGGTCAGTCGGCGAAGACGACGCCGGTCGGGCCCGCGCGAACACTGCCACAGACCCAGGTCGTCACGCCCGCGGTGGCGGCAGCGTGCTGTACCGCGTCGACCGATGCCGCCGGCACGGCCGCGATCATCCCGACGCCGAGGTTGAAGACGTCGCGCATCTCCGCGACGTCCACCTTGCCGCCCTCCGCGATCACTCGGCACAGCAGCGGCCACTGCCACGAGCGTGGATCGATGACCGCCTCGCACCCCTCGGGGAGGACACGCACGAGGTTGCCCCCGATGCCGCCCCCCGTGATGTGCGCGAGCCCGTGGATCAACGGCAGTGCCGGCATGATGGCGGGGACATAGCTGCGGTGCACCGCGAGGAGTGCATCCCCCACCGTGACGTCGCCACCGGGCAGCATTGCGTCGAGCGTGAGGCCCATCGTCTCCAGCAGGACATGCCGCGCGAGGGTGTAGCCGTTGGTGTGCAGGCCGCTCGCCTCGTACGCGATCAGCATATCGCCCGGCACGATCGCCGCGCCATGCATCGCCAGATCTTCCTCGACCACGCCGATGATCGTCCCGGCGAGGTCGAAGGTCTTCTCGGCGTACAAGCCCGGCATCGCGGCGGTCTCACCACCAGCCAGCGCCATCCCGTGGGCCTGGCACCCGCGCGCAATCCCCTCGACCACGCCGGCGATCATCTCGACCGGCAGCCGGTGCCCGGCGATGTAGTCCATGAATGCGATCGGCCGCGCCCCATGCACGAGGATGTCGTTGTCCGAGTGGTTGACCAGGTCTTCGCCG
>JBBQJU010000047.1:0-12854 GCA_038326215.1 Gemmatimonadales bacterium
CCTCGACACGAGCCTGGGCGGCGCCATCGGCCGTTGCCGCGCTTCCGGCGACTTCACCGGCGCCAAGGATGAGGTGGCCATTCTGTACCCGGCTGCCGGCAAGACCGCGCGGGTCATGCTCGTCGGTCTCGGCGAGGTCGAGAAGGTCACCGCGGCCTCGCTCCGCCGTGCCGCCATGGTGGCGGGGAAGCGTGCCCGGGTCCTCGGCGCGCCCTCAGCTGCCTTGCTCTTTTTCCCGGCGAGCGCCCCTGCCGTCGACTCGGCTAAGGCGGGGCAGTCGCTCGCCGAGGGGCTGCCGTTCGGTGCCTGGCACTATCCCGACCTGAAGCGGCCGCCGGAAACCCCGAAGCCGAAGTTCGAGTCGGCCGAGATCCTTCTGGCCGCCGCCGACGCGGCGTTCGCTTCGGGCGTCGCCCGCGGCACCGCGATTGCCGAAGGGCAGACACTCACCCGTCACCTGCAGATGCTGCCGGGCAACACCTGTACGCCTGAATTCCTGGGCGAGCAGGCCGAGGCGTTGGCCAAGCGCCATGGCTTCACCGTGACGGTCATGGACGGGAAGGCGATCCAGAAGGAAGGGATGCACGCGCTCTGGGCCGTCGCGAAGGGCAGTGCGCTCGATCCGCGCTTCATCATCCTCGAGTACAAGGGGAGCGACGACGCGCCCATCGTGCTGGTCGGCAAGGGCGTGACCTTCGATACCGGCGGCATCTCGATCAAACCGGCGCCGGCGATGGAAGAGATGAAGTACGACATGTCGGGCGCCGCCGCTGTGCTCGGCACCTTCGAGGCGCTTGGTCGGCTCAAGCCGAAGGCGCATGTCATCGGACTCATCCCCTCGGCCGAAAACATGCCGTCAGGCACGGCCTACAAGCCGGGCGATGTGGTCTCGTCGCACTTCGGCAAGAGCATCGAAGTCCAGAATACCGACGCGGAAGGACGACTGCTGCTGGCCGACGCGTTGTCCTGGGCCCGACGCTACAACCCGTCGGCGGTGATCGACTGCGCCACCCTCACGGGCGCAATCGTCATCGGCCTCGGGCATACGGCGAGCGGCGTGATGGGCACCGATGCGGCACTGGTCGCGGAAGTGCTGGCGGCCGGCGAGCGGGCGGGTGAGCGCGGCTGGGAGTTGCCGCTCTGGGATGAGTACCGCGAGCACATCAAGTCCGACATCGCCGACATGCGCAACACCGGCGGCCGCCCGGCAGGCAGCATCACGGCGGGGTGGTTCCTGCGCGAGTTCGTCGAGGGGTATCCCTGGGTGCACGTCGACATTGCCGGGACCGCCAACACCGAGGGCGAACCGGTGACGCAGGTTCGCGGACCGACGGGCGTGATGGTGCGGCTCTTCTCCGAGCTCGTGCTGGCGCGGAGCTGACGCCCATCGTGTCGGTGGCGCGGATTGTGTTGCTCGTCGGCGCCCTCGTCATCGGGGGCGCCGTCGCGTCGCGCGCCCAGGTGATTGCGCCGCCGCTGCCACCGCTCTCCGACTCCGCGCGTGTTGCGGACTCGCTCCGCAAGGTGGCCGCCGATACGATCTCGACTGCCGACCGCGTGCTCAAGGCACAGGGGCAGGAGCGCGTGCTGCTGCGCACGCTCGAGCCGGTAGGGACCGTTGGACTCCTCACCCCGCACAGTCGCATCCTCATCAGTCGCGACTCGATCGATTGGGCCACCGCGCAGACGGTGAGTGAGTTGCTCTCGCGGGTGCCGGGCGTCTATCTCTGGCGCGAAGGGTGGCTGGGCCGGAGCGAGATGCCGAGCTACCTCGGACGCGGGGCGACATCGGTCGAGTACTCGGTCGACGGCGTACCGTATCTCCCAGTCGGACCGGATTCACTCGCTGCCGATCCGTCGCTCTGGTCGCTCTCCCTCCTCGACCGCGTCGAGGTTGAGCGCGGAGCGGGCCAGTTGCGCGTGGCGCTGTTTACTCGGCGCCATGATCGCGCGGCACCGCGCACGCGCATCGGCCTCACCTCCGGTGATCGATCAATCGCCCGCTACCTCGGCTCATTCGAGCGACGCTATCCCAGTGGCATCGGGCTGGGGCTTGCCGCAGAGTATCTCTCGGTCAATCCCCCGAATGGCGGCAGTGGCGGCGCCAACAGCACCAACGCCTGGATCCAACTCGGCTACATCCCCTCGCCGCGGATCGGGGTGCAGTTCCAGTTGCAGGTGCAGGATGCGGTGCGCGACAGTCTCTTCGGCGGCGAATCGACGGGCGGCCTGCTGCTGAGCCCCGGACTCACGGGCACACGCAGCGATGCCCAGCTGCGTCTCTCGTATCAGCGCCGCACTGATGGGCTCGGGTCGCGCGCAGACGTAGTACTCGCACGCACCGCGTGGAGTGGTGAAGGGCTGCGGCATGACGTGGGCCGTGTCGGCGCGGTGCTGGCCCGCCGCCAACCGACGTGGTCGACTCAGCTGTCGCTGTGGCACCAGACGGAGTGGACGCCCCTTGATGCTCGGCTCGCACTCGGTTGGGCGCCCTCGCGGCGCCTGAGTGGTGCCGTCGACCTCGTGAGCCAGAAGCACGACGGCGACCGCACCAGCAGTTGGGTCACCGGGCGCCTCGGCTTTCGTGCCCCGCTCGGCGTGACCCTCAGTGCCGTGATCCGCGATGGCCATCGGGTGCAGGCCCCCGCCGACGCGTCGGAATTGGCGCAGCGCTTCACCGATGTCGAAGCGACGGCATCAATCGAGACGCGGCGGCTGGGGCTTGAGGTGGGTGGGGCGCGCCTCGATGGGTGGCGGCCACTGGCCTACCGCAACTTCCCGACGATCACCTCGCTCAAGCCACTCGAGAGCACCGACTGGGTGACTGCGCGTGCGCGCTTTGCCGCCAACGGCTGGTTGAGCTTCGAGAGCGTGTACGAGCATCCGATCCGCGGGGATCAGTCCGATGGGACGCCGCCGCATCATGGCCTTACGACGGCCACGATCCGGTCGCGCTTCCTCCGGAACTTCCCCAGCGGGATCTTCGAGATGAAGCTGCAGGGCATGGTGGAAAGCTGGAGCCCTGGGGTCATCGGACGGACCGCCGATGGGGCCCCGATCGCGCTACCCGGCCGGACCTTCGTCCGCGGCTGGCTTCAGTTCAAGATCGGGCCGTTCATCGCCTACTATGACCGGGTCAATTTCCGGGCAGTTCGGGCGGGTACCGTGCCGGGCTATCCCATCCCGTCGCTGGCCTCGTCGTTCGGGATCCGCTGGGACTTCCTGAACTGATTCCGGGGTCCAGGGGGGATGGATTCCCTCGCCAGCCCTGAATCAGCTATCTTTCCCAGCTACCCTCGGTCCGGAGACCACGGCGTGGCCTTAAGCATGACCGGTTTCGGGGCAGCGGAAGGCGAGCTTGGGGGGCGGCGACTCCGGGTCGAGATTCGCACCGTCAACCACCGCTATTTCAATCTGGCGGCGCGTTTGCCGTCGGAATTGGCGGCCGTCGAGGGAGAACTCCGCGAGGCCCTGCGCACCAGCTTCGAGCGCGGACACCTGACCGTCTCAGTCCGCTGGGTCGAGGACGGGGCGCTCACCGCCGGCATCGATTGGGCCCGGGCGGAAGCGGTGGTCACCTCGTTGACGGCGCTGCGCGACCGCTTCGGTCTCGGTGGCGAGGTCACGGTGGAGCTGGTGGCTCGGCAGGCCGACGTGCTGGGTATTCGGCGCGAAGGTGAGGGCGAGGCGCTCCCCTGGAGCGGCTTGGCGCCGGTGGTCGCGGCGGCATCGGCCGACTGCCGTGCCTCGCGGGCTCGGGAAGGTGCCGTCCTGACCGCCGAGATTGCCCAGCGCGTGGCCAGTATCCGCGGGGCCGCCGATCGGGTCGCAGCGCAGGCACCGGAGCGGGTGGTGCGCGAACGGGATCGGCTCCGGGCGAGCGTGACGCAACTGCTCGACGGAATCGCCATGGATGGGCAGCGGGTGGCGCAGGAGATCGCGGTCCTCGCCGACCGGCTCGACATCACCGAGGAACTGGTGCGCCTTCGCGCCCACCTCGATGCGACCGATGCCGCGCTGGCCGAAGGGCTGCCGGTCGGGAAGCGGCTCGGCTTCATCGCTCAGGAACTCGGGCGCGAGGTCAACACGATCGGCTCGAAGGCCAACGATGCCGTCATCGCCCACGAAGTCGTCGGGATGAAGGGCGAACTCGAGAAGATTCGCGAGCAGCTGGAGAATCTCGAGTGACGCCATTGGTGATGGTGCTGTCGTCGCCCTCGGGCGGCGGAAAGTCCTCGATCACCAAGCGATTGCTCGGCGAGCGGACGGACAGTGGCTACTCGGTGTCGGCAACGACCCGTGCCCCGCGACCGGGTGAAGTGGATGGCGAGGCCTACTACTTCCTCTCGCGCGACGAGTTCGAGCGGCGAGTGCAGGCGGGGGACTTCCTCGAGCATGCCGAGTACAACGGGCATCGCTACGGGACGCTGTTCGATGAGGTCCGACGGGTGACCCAGACGGGGCGCCATGTCCTCCTCGACATCGAGGTGGTGGGTGCCCGGCTGGTACGGGAACGCTTTCCCGACGCGGTGCTGGTGTTCGTCGTCCCGCCGAGCGGGACGGTACTGGCCGAACGGTTACGGGCACGCGGGACGGAGACCGAGCAGGTGGTGGCGGGGCGTCTGCAGCAGGCGCTGGACGAGTTGGCCGCCGCCGTGGAGTATGACTACGTCGTGGTAAACGACGCGTTGGACGAGGCCGTGCGCATTGTGCACGCGATCCTCGATGCAGAAGCTCGGCGCACCAGCCGGCAGCGGGACGTCGCCGTCCTGCTTGATCGGCTCCGTGCCGAGGTCGCGGCAGAGCTCACACGCTCGACCGCTCATCGTTGACTGGAGGAGCACCATGGAAGTGTTTACGCCGCAGGAAGTCGCTCGCTACACCGGCTCGAAGTACCGGGGCATTTTGGTCGCCGCCAAGTTCGCGCGCTACCTGAATGAGTTCCCGCGTGATGTCGTGGCGAGCTGGGAGCACACGGAGGGCGCGAAGAAGTTGACGACGCTCTCGCTGCAGAAGCTCACCACCGGCGACCTCACGTTCCGCGAGCTCCGTCGGCGCCGCACCGAGGCCTGAGATGTGGCGGGGCCGTCGAGTCGTCCTCGGTGTCACTGGGGGAGTCGCGGCCTACAAGTCCGTCCTGCTGGCGCGCGACCTGAGCACTCGGGGCGCGCTGGTGGATGTGATCCTGACCCGGGGCGCCACTGAATTCATCGGCGTGCCGACATTTGAAGCGGTGACTCGACGCCCCGTGCGCACCTCCCTCTGGGAGCGCGACGGGGCGCTCGATCATGTCACCCTCGGCGAATCCGCGGACCTGATTCTCGTGGCTCCCGCGACGGCGCATCTCCTCGCGCGAGCCGCCGTCGGCATGGCCGACGACCTCCTCACCGCGACGCTCCTCGCCGCCAAGGCACCGGTGTTGATTGCGCCGGCAATGAACGACGAGATGTATGCCGACGAGGCGACAGCTGCGAACCTCGCGCTGCTGCGCGCGCGTGGTTGGCATCAGGTCGGGCCGGTGGTCGGCCTGCTCGCTGAAGGGCCGTCGGATCGCCCTGGTCGGATGGCAGAGCCCAGTGCAATCGTGGCGCACGCGGAGCGGGTGCTCGCTGGCCCAGGCCCACTGCGCGGGCTCAAGGTCGTGGTGACGGCCGGCCCGACGCGTGAGGGCATCGACCCGGTGCGGGTGATCACCAATCGCTCGAGTGGGAAGATGGGATATCGCATCGCGGAAGCGGCCTGGCGTCGCGGCGCCGAGGTGACGTTGATCACCGGACCATCGGCAGAGGCGATTCCGGTGGGGGTCACCGTCCGACGCGTCGAGACCACGGCGGAATTGAAAGACGCCGTCTCGAGCCAGATGGCGAGCAGCGATGTCCTGGTGATGGCGGCGGCCCCGGCAGACTATCGCCCAGTGACCACGCGCGACACCAAGCTGCCGCGCTCCGAGGGCGGCTTCACGCTCGCCTTCGAATCGACCGAGGACATCCTCGTCGCGACGATGCCGCTCCGCCACGCAGGACTGACGGTGGTCGGCTTTGCGTTGGAGACTGGGTCGGCGTTGGAGCGTGGTCGCGCGAAGCTCACCCGCAAGCAGCTCGACCTGATCGTGATCAACGACGCGCTGGAAGCCGGTGCCGGCTTCGACGTCGACACCAATGCGGTGACGATTCTCGATTGCCAGGGCGGTGAGCAGCGGATCTCGCTCCGCAGCAAGGCCGATGTGGCCGAGGCGATCCTCGATGCGATCGAGCAGTACCGTGGTTGATCCGGTCCGGCGCTGGCTCGAACTCCAGCGTGACCTCGGCGGCGACGAGGTGATCGTCGACAGCGCGCCGGATCTCGTGGCCGCGATGAGCGCCCCGACACCGACGCCCGCTCGACCCGCAGCCAGCGCGCCGAAGGCCGCGCCGACCACCACCTCGACCACCACCTCGACCACCACCGAGCCACCACTGAAGCCCAAGCCACGAATCGCTCCCCCCCCGCCGCGAGCACCCGCTGCTGCGGAGCCCAGATCGGCACCAATCTTCGGGGGCACCCCTCGGCCGTTCGGCGACCCGGAGGCGATGTGGCGAAAGGCCGTGCCCGAGATCCCGGGGCCCGGACTCGCGGTGGCACCGCCGCCTGCCAGCGTCGCCAAGGGGGCCATCTGGACCTCCTTGGAGCAGGTCGCAGGCGTCATCGCCGAGTGTCGGGCCTGTCCGCTCTGTCAGGGGCGCACCATGACGGTACCGGGAGAAGGGAATCCCGCGGCGCGGTTGATGTGCATCGGGGAAGGGCCGGGGGAGACCGAGGACCAGACCGGTCGGCCATTCGTGGGGAAGGCAGGTGACTTGCTCGACAAGATTCTGGCGAACATCGAGGTTCCTCGCGAACAGGTCTACATTGCCAATGTCGTGAAGTGTCGGCCCCCGAAGAACCGGGTGCCGCTTCCCGACGAACGCGAGGCATGCAGCGCATATTTGCACCGTCAGATCGCGTTGGTGCGTCCCAAGGTCCTCCTCGCGCTGGGCACCACCGCCGCCGAAGCGCTCCTTGGGGTCAAGAAGCCGTTGGGTGATCTCCGTCTCCGGGTCCATGCCTGGGACGGCATCCCGCTCATCGTCACCTATCACCCGGCTGCGCTGTTGCGTAACCCCAACTGGAAGCGACCCGCCTGGGATGATGTCCGAATCGCCCGCCAACTCCTCGAACTCGACGCCTGATCCGTTCCAGGGACGCACGGTCCCCTGGAGTCAGGAAGCCGAACAGGCCGTACTCGGCGCCATGCTGATCGACAGCGAGGCGTCGCTGCGCGGCGCTGAGCTCCTGGACGACCTTCAGTTCCACAAGGAAGGGCATCGCCGCCTCTTCCGCGCCCTGCGCTCGCTCGTCGAGCAGCGGATGGTGATCGACTACGTCACGGTGCGTGACGAGCTCCAGCGCCGCGGCGATCTCGAGCTGGCCGGTGGCGTCAGTTACCTCGACGAGCTGGTCAACGCCGTCCCGACCGCCGCCAACCTCGAGTTTCATGCCCGGATCCTCCGCGAAAAGGCGATCCAGCGCCGGCTGATCGAGGCGGCGACGCAGATCGTCTCCGAGGCGTACGAGGGGAAGACGACGGCCGCCGAGCTGCTCGACAAGGCCGAGGGAAAGATCTTCGTCATCGGGCAGCAGCGTCGCGACGACGGCTTCACCCGCATCAAGGAGATGCTCTGGCCGTCGATGGAGCGCATTGAACAGCTCCAGCGAAGCGGTAGTTCGATTACCGGGGTACCCAGTGGCTTCGCCGATCTTGACGAGATGACTACCGGCTTCCAGAACTCCGAACTCGTGATCGTCGCCGCCCGTCCGTCCATGGGCAAGACGGCCTTCTGTCTGAACCTCGCGACCCACGCGGCGATCGAGGGGCACGGCGTCGCCGTCTTCTCGCTCGAAATGTCGAAGGACTCGCTGGTGCAGCGGATGCTCTGCGCCGAGGCCCGCGTCGATTCGCAGTCGGTGCGCCGCGGCATGCTGCGCGATACCGACTTCACGCGACTGGCCCGTGCCGCTGGCATCCTGCAGAACTGCCCGATCTGGATCGACGACACGCCCGCGCTGACATTGCTGGAGATGCGCTCCAAGGCGCGCCGACTCAAGGCCGACAACGACCTCAAATTGGTGATCGTCGACTACCTCCAGCTGATGCGCAGTCCGGAGTACGCCGACAATCGTGTGCAGGAAATCTCCGACATTTCGCGCTCGCTCAAGCAGTTGGCCCGCGAGCTCGAGGTCCCGGTGATCGCCCTGTCGCAGCTGTCGCGTGCCTCGGAACAGCGTGGCGGGGACCGGATGCCGCTGCTCTCCGACCTGCGTGACTCCGGGGCGATCGAGCAGGACGCCGATATCGTCCTCTTCATCCACCGCCCGGAGATGTACCGCGACCTGCGCGAGAAGGCGGAGCAGAAAGGTGACTCGCTCGACGGCAAGGCCGAGGTGATCATGGCGAAGCACCGCAATGGCCCGACCGGCTCGATCGATCTCTTCTTCCACAAGCAGTTCACGCGCTTCGACAGCCGCACCGAACGGGAGCAGTAATGGCGAAGGCCCGCGCGGTCTGGCGGTGCGTCGAGTGCGGCCACGACCACCCGAAGTGGGTCGGCCGCTGCGAGGCGTGCGGCGCGTGGAATAGCGTCGGCGAGGAGGCGATCAGCCAGGCTCCAGCCCCGCGTGGGGGCGGCGCGGTCGCCACCTACGCGCCGGTGGTCCGGCTCCGCGATGTGACCGAGGCGCGCCTCGAACGCTGGGGCACGGGGCTTCCGGAGCTCGACTTCGTCTTGGGCGGCGGGATCGTCCCGGGCTCGATGACACTGATCGGCGGCGAACCCGGCATCGGGAAGTCCACGCTGCTGATGCAGGCGGCGGCCCGGCTCGAGGCGAGCGGGCGTACAGTCCTCTACGCCAGCGGCGAGGAATCGGCGGAGCAGCTCCGGCTCCGCGCCGACCGACTCGGCGAGGCGAGCGGCGATCTCCAGGTGCTCGGCGAGACGCGCCTCGAAGGCGTGCTGCAAGCGGCGCGCGCCATCAATGCGGCCGTCCTGATCCTCGATTCCATCCAGACCGTCTATACCGATGCCCTCGAGAGCGCCCCCGGGAACGTCGGGCAGGTACGCGAGTGTGCCGGCTTGCTGATGCGCTTCGCCAAGGAGAGCGGCGTCGCGGTGATTGTCGTCGGCCACGTCACCAAGGGTGGTGCCATCGCCGGTCCGAAGACGCTGGAACACATCGTCGATACCGTGCTCTACTTCGAGGGCGAGTCGACGCTCGACTACCGGCTACTCCGCGCCACCAAGAATCGCTTCGGCTCGGTCGATGAGCTCGGCGTCTTCTCGATGACGTCGCAGGGTTTGGTGGCGGTGCAGAACCCGTCGGCGGTCTTCCTGGCGGCACGCGCTGAAGGAACCGCCGGGAGCGCGGTGACGGCGCTGATGGAAGGGACCCGCCCAGTGCTCGTCGAAGTCCAGGCACTCGCGGCGCCCTCCGGCTATGGCACGCCACAGCGCGTCGCCACCGGCCTCGATCCGAAGCGGCTCGCCGTGATTCTCGCGATCCTCGAGCGGCGCGGCAACGCTTCGTTCGCCACACTTGACGTCTTCGTGCAGGTCACCGCTGGCGTGCGGCTGACCGAACCGGGCGCTGATCTCGCGGTGGCGGCGGCACTGCTCTCGTCGATGCGCGACCGTCCCACGCCCGCCAACGCCCTGTACCTCGGGGAGCTCGGCCTCGGCGGCGAGATCCGTCCGATCGGCGGCCTCGATCGTCGCCTCGCGGAGGCCGCACGCCTCGGCTTCACGCAGGCGTTCGGATCGTCACGCGCCACCGCGTCCGTCCCGGGGATCAAACACCGAGGACTCGATCACGTCGACCAACTGGTGCGCACCATTGGGACGTGACGTCGGGGTGATCGTCGTCGCGGCCGGGCGTGGCGCGCGGATGGGCGGCGAGGTACCGAAGCAATACCTCACGCTCGCCGGGCATCCAGTTTTGCTCCATGCCCTGCGCCCATTCGTGAGCCATCCCGAGGTGGCCACGGTGGTGGTGGTCTTGCCGCCACCCGATGCCGAGAATCCTCCCCTCTGGCTCGCCGGGCTCGTGGGCGAGGCGCTGCTGACGGTGGCCGGCGGAGCGGACCGGGCCGAGTCGGTGCGCAATGGCTTGGCGGCGCTTCCTGCGGCATGCACCGTGGTGCTCGTGCACGATGGCGCGCGCCCCTTCCCGCCACGGAGTGTGATCGACGGAGGCATTCAAGCCGCGCGCGTCGGCCACGTGGCGCTGCCGGCGCTTCCCGTCTCGGATACGCTCAAGCGCGCCGATAAATTCGGCCGCGTCCTCGGCACCGTCCCCCGCGAGGGTTTGTGGCGTGCGCAGACCCCGCAGGCATTTCCGCGGGCGGTCCTTGAGCGTGCCCATGCGGCAGAGATGGCGGGCGACCTCATGGCGACGGATGACGCCATGCTGGCCGAATTGATCGGCGCCGTCGTCGAGATCCTTCCCGGCAGCGCCCGCAATCTCAAGATCACGACACGTGATGATCTGGCGCTGGCGGAATGGTACGCCTCGGAGGGCGGATGATTCCGTTCCGCACCCCCGACGAGGTCACCCGCGCCATGCCGACGGTGATCGCGCATCTCGCCGCCGATGGCCTCTTGGCCTATCCGACCGAGACCGTCTACGGACTTGGCAGCGCGCCGACCGACGCCGCACTCGACCGACTCGCGGCGCTGAAGGGCCGCCCGACCCGGAAGCCGTTTCTCCTTTTGGTCAGCGGCTTCGAGATGCTTCAGCGGTATGGTCTTGTCCTCACGGCCGCCGCCAAGGCGATGGCGCAGGAATTCTGGCCGGGTGCGTTGACGCTGGTGCTGAGCGGCGGTGAGGGGCGACTCCCGGATCGGCTGCGTGGCAACGAGGGCGGGATCGCCGTCCGCTGGACGTCGCAGGCCGATGTGGCGCGGTTGATCGCAGCCTTCGGCCGGCCGTTGGCCTCCACGTCAGCAAACCGTCCCGGCGGGCCAACGGCGCCTGGGCCCGGCGCGATCGCCTCGCTCTTTCCCGAGGCGATGGCGAGGCAGGAGTTGCTGGTGCTCGACGGCGGGGTGCTCGGCAATGTGCCGCCGTCGACTTTGGTCGACTGTACCACCACGGTTCCGAGGCTGGTCCGCGCTGGAGCGATTCCACTCGACGAACTCCGCCGGCGCGTCGGCCGGTTGGCACCCTGATGCGCATCCTTGTCGTCTGCACCGGCAACACCTGTCGCTCACCACTCGGCGAGGTCTTGCTGCGCGCGCACTTGGCGACCGAGCCGACGCTGGCGCATGTCACCGTCGCGTCGGCCGGGACCAGCGCGTGGAGCGGGGCGCCGGCCTCGGAGGGCTCCTATCTGGTTGCGCTGGAGCGAGGGCTTGATCTGTCGGCGCATCGCGCGACCGCGCTCACCATCGACATCGTGCGTCAGGCCGACCTCATCCTCGCGATGGGTCGGAGCCACCTCACCACGGTCCTGGGTATGGGCGGGGCGGGGAAGACGCATACCGTGGTCGAGTACGCCGGAAGCAGCACCGACTTCCCACCCGATGTGGCGGATCCATTCGGCGGAGCGGTCGAAGGCTATCGCTATACCGCGGACATGCTCGATGTGCTGATGGCGTCCGTCGCGACGCGCCTGGCTCGTGAGGCCACCACATGAGGGTCAGCGCCAGTACCCGCCTCTTCGCCCTGCTTGGCGATCCCGTCTCGCATTCGCTCTCGCCACGGATGCAGAACGCCGGCTTCCTCGCCGCAGGCGTCGATGCCGTGTATGTGGCGATGCCCTGTAGTGCGGCACAGCTGCCGACCCTGGTCGAAGCCTTGGTGGCCAGCGGTGGCGGTGGCAATGTGACCATTCCCCACAAGAGCGTTGCTGCGGCATTGCCAGGCGCACGCGACCAGCGCGTGACGTCCCTCGGCGTGGCTAATGTCTTCGGCCGCGGCGCCGATGGCGCCGCACATCTCGGCAACAGCGATGTCGACGGCGTCCTGTCGGCCCTCGACCGGCTCGATGCCCCGGCGACCGCATGGTATCTCCTCGGCACCGGTGGCAGTGCCCGGGCGGTGGTTGGCGCTGCGAAGGAACGTGGCGCACGGATCGCCGTGCGGTCGCGCGCGCCGGGCCGGGCCGAAGCGTTTCTTGCCTGGTGTGCCTCGATTGGCGTGGCGGCGGCGACGGTCGAAGAGTGCGAAGTGGTCGTCAATGCGACGCCGCTGGGGTTGGCTGGAGGCGACTCGCTACCGATCGACCCCGCGCACGGGAAAGCGCTCCGCGTGGCGCTCGACCTCACCTATCTCGAGCGCGGCGCCACCCGATGGGTCGAGGCGTGCCGGGCCCGCGGACTCCGCGCGGATGATGGCCGTCACATTCTGCTCGTGCAGGGGGCGGCGTCCTGGCGCTACTGGTTCCCGGGCATCACGCCGCCGGTGGCGGTCATGCAGGCCGCGCTCGATGGTCGCCTGGGCTGAGGCGGCCCGGCGGGCTGAGCGCTGGCTGCTCCCGTCGGAATGCCTCGTCTGCCAACAGCCCGTGGTCGAGCCAGAAGAACCGCTTGTCTGCGCCGGCTGCCGGGTCCAGTGGCGCGCCCTGCCCGAGCCACGATGTGCCATCTGCGGGGAGCCCTCCCCCCTCGGCCTCGCCTGCCGGCTCTGCGCCCAGTGGCCGGCGGGTATCGGCCCGGTCCAATCGGCCGTCTTCCTCGACGATCGTGTCCGCCCCGTGGTCCATCGCTTCAAGTACCTCGGCTGGTGGCGGCTCGCCGACGCCTTCGCGGCCCGAATGGCGCCCCTGCTTGCGGCCAGGCCCG
>JBBQJU010000048.1:0-12756 GCA_038326215.1 Gemmatimonadales bacterium
TCGCCAAGTCGCCGGGCGATCTCCAGATGGTGCTCCGCTTCACGCCAGGCGCGCTCGACCTCTTCCTCGTCGGGGTGCGAGGCATCCTCGATGAGCAAGGCGTCGGAGGGGAGCAGGTCGAGCAGCGACTTGCGCTCGACCACGCCGGTGTCGACGTCGGGGTGGCGCATGGCGGCCGACGAGATCGGCAGCACGGTGAGATCGGGGAGCTCGGCGCCAGAGCGCTGCGTGGTGAGGTCGAACGCCCGAAGCGACGCAATCTCGTCGCCCCACCATTCAAGCCGCGCCGGCGACGCCATGCCGAAACCGTACAAGTCGACGATCCCGCCGCGCACCGAGAACTCCGCCACTTCGACGACCGTCGGCACCCGGCGATAGCCCATCGCCTCGAGCGACGTCACCAAGGCGCCGAGCGGCTCGGTCGCTCCCTGCACCAGGTGCAGTCGCAGCGCCGCGAGCGCGGCCGGCACGGCGGTCCGCTCGGCCGAGGCACGCGCCGTGGTGACCAGGATGCCCAGTTCGCCGCGGAGCAATGACGCGAGCGTCTCGATGCGTTCGCCGGCGATTTCGTAGTGGGGTTCGTCCTCGCCGAGCGCTTCGCGCTGCGGATAGAGGGCGACACCGGCACCGGTCAGCGCCGTGAGATCAGTGACCCAGCGCTCCGCATCGGATGGCGTGGTGGCCATGATGACGACCAGGCGGCCGGCACCGACCCGCTCGGTGAGCCAGGTGGCCAGCACCGCGCCGCTCGAACCGGGCAGCCCGCCGAGGCGGACGGCTTTGCCGCGCGCAGGAAGCCGCTCTGCCAGGGCACGCACCGTGGCACAGCGATCAAAGGCATCGAGGATCGGACGAAGCGTCATTCAGTTCCGTTGGCCAGCGCGGCGAGCCAAGCCGACTTCCGCGCAGACACAGAGAAGCGCAAGGAGGAGCAGGACACCACGCAGGTCCCCTCGTCCTCCGGCGGCGAAAGCTCGCGAGGCGCCATCGGTCAAATCGCGGACCGTGGTGGATCCCCAGAGCGAGCGCACCGAGCCATCGACGGCCCGCGCGAGATCCGATTCTCGCGGGTCGAGGACGACCGATACGGCGCCCAAGGTATCCTCACCGACGAGCAGGTGGTACACCCCCAGCCAGTCTGGGCTCCACGAGGCGCCCCCCTCGACCCGCTCCAGCCGCCCCTCCCGCGCCACCGCCGTGACCCGATCGGGGAGCCGCATCGGCACCCCGGCGACCGCATCGGGGAGGAGGAATTCGCCGCGGATGGCCCGGCTCAGCAGCGCATCGAGGAAGGGGACAAACGCGGTGCCGAGCGGGAGGGCGGTCCAGCTCGGGTCGAGGCGGGAGCCCAGCAGGAGCAGGTCGCCCGAGCGAACCGCCCACGGCTCCCCAGCGACCGTGGCGAGCACGTCGCCACCGGCGCCGACGGACTCAAGCCGGACCCGACGCGTGACCCCCTCCCGACTGGGGAGCATCGTTCCGCTGTCGCTCTGTTCCTCCCCCTGCACCATCCCGCCGTAGCGCCACGCCGCGCCACGAGCGGCGAGCCGACGGTTGAGGGCGCCAAGCATCGCTGGATCGGCCGGCGGCACCACGAGGCTCGGCCCCGCGCCGAGCTCGCCCACGAGCACGCCGCCACCAACGGCAATCCGCCGATCCGCGACCAGCACCGCGAGGGCCGCGTCGAGAAAGCGTTCGCCACTGGTCCATCGCACCTGCGCGGGCGGCGCGACGCGGAGGGATGCAGTGCGCTCGTCGTCCGCGCGGAACTCATCTGGTGGCAAGGCGGCACGCACGGTGGTCCAGCCGGCTGCCACGCCGAGCACCCGTTCGGACACCGGCACGCCCGGCACCACCAGCAGGTCGCGCGGTGCACGACTGCCAACGGCGAGCGCCAGTGGCACGGCGGCGGTGTCGCGGCTCGCTGCGACGAGCGTCACGATGCCTCCCTCGGGGCCCCATGGTTGGGCGCTCGCGATGAGGGCGCCGATACGGCGATTGCGTGGCGGAGCCGTTGCCGGGCGGAGGACGAGGACGGGGACCGCCCCGAGATCGGCCGTGACCGCGGTCTGTTGCAGGTCGCTGACCACCACGACTTCGCCGGGCCGCTCGGCACGCGCCACCAGTTCGCGCCCTTCGCGTACCGCCGCGCCGAGATCGAGTCGGCTCGCCGTCGGGCGCAGCGTGGCCAGGCGTTCGCGCAGCTGAGCCGGCGACCCCGGAATCGCCGGCCCCGTCGCCGTTCGCAACCAGAGGCGATCCGCCGGCGTGGCCCGCTCGAGCACCGCATCGGCGGCCGCCCGGAGTGCGGTGAGCAGCGGCTCGCCATCCACGACAACACCGCTGCTCGCCGAGTTGTCGACCACCAGCACCAACGCACTCGGGGCATGGCTCCCGAAGGCGCCGCGGGTGAGCCGCATCCCGGCGGCCGCGAGGACCATCGCGAGAATGAGCAGCGTCCGCGTGATCAGCAGGAGCAGGTGACGCAACTCGGCGCGGCGGCGATGATCACGGGTGGCATCGGCGAGGTACTGCACCGCCGGGAAGGCAACCTCGGGCGGCTCATGCCGTCGAACGAGGTGCAGCAGAATCGGCAGCGCGGCGGCGGGAAGCGCGAGCAGGAACCAGGGCGCAGCGAAACCGATCATGCCGAGAGCGCGCGTTGCAGCGCCGGCCCGAAGGGGAGGTCGGTCGGGACCAACGCATAGCGCACGCCGGCCGCACGACACGCCGTGCCCCACGCGCGCACCACCCCCTGCACCGTCTCCCGGTAGGCATCGCCCCAATCACTCGGCGCCAGCGTCACCGACTTGCCGCTCTCGGGATCGCGGAAGCGCGTCTCGTCGCCACGCGCGAGATCGAGTTCGGCGGGGTCGGCCACATGCAGCACCAACACCTGATGCCCGCGGTGCCGCAGAAAGCGGAGCGCCTTCAGGGTCAGGTCGCGGTCGAGCAGCAGGTCGGAGATGAGCACGACCATCCCGCGCCGTCGCAGGGCACCCACAACCTGCGTCAACGCAACGTCGGCGGCGGTCCCCTGCCCCGGTCCGGTCTCGGCCAGCGCGTTCGCGAGCATCGACCACTGCCCGGCCCGGGCACGGGCTGGCAGCATCGTGCGGACGGCCTCGTCAAAGGTGACCAACCCCGTCGCGTCGCGTTGCCGAAGGAGCACCATGGCGAGCGCGGCGCCGAGCCGCGTGGCGTAGTCGAGCTTGGTCAGCCGGTCGGGGGCGCCACGCCACGCCATCGAGGCCGAGGCGTCGACGACGAGCATCGCGCGGAGGTTGGTCTCTTCCTCGAACTGCTTCAGGTAGAGCTTGTCGGTGCGGCCCAGCAGTTTCCAGTCGACGTAGCGTGGGTCGTCGCCCGGCTGGTACTGCCGGTGCTCGGCGAACTCGACCGAGAAACCGCGCCGCGGCGAGCGGTGCTGCCCTGCCAGAAATCCCTCGACGATCCCCTCCGTGACGACTTCGAGCCCGCCGAGGCGGGCCACCTCGGCAGGCTGCAGGAGATCGGGGCGGGGAGCGCGCAGGGTACCGGCGGGAGGCATCATCCGAGGCGGAACGTAGGAGTTGCCACGGGAGGCGTCAACGCGCCAGCTGCTTTGGCACCCAACAGGGCGCGCGACCGTAGGGAGGCTGCTGGTGGTGATATCTTCATCGCCGTTGCCCCTCCGCTGTTGAGAAGTCGTTCCCGACGTTGAACCCTTGCGTGGAGTTTCCTGCATGCATCGTCCCGCCGTCCGCCTGGCCGCTCTCGCGGCGCTGATCCCCGCCCTTCTCACCGCCCAGTCGGCCAAGCAGATCACCGAGGCGGGAAAGCTGATCACCCCGGCCAAGGTGCTCCAGCGGATCTCGGTCATCGCCGACGATTCGATGGGCGGCCGCAACACGCCGAGCACCGGATTGGAGAAGACCGCGCAGTTCCTCGCCGACAACTACAAGGCGTGGGGGCTCAAGCCCGCCGGCGACAACGGCACCTACTTCCAGCGCTACCCGATGGTGAAGAAGCGGATCGACCCCGCCGCGTCGTATTTCGAGGCAAACGAGGGCGGTCAGGTCACCCGCTACCCCTTCGGACCGCTGGTGTATGGCACCGGCGCGACGGCCGCCCCGGTCACCTCGAACGTCGTGATCATCGGCGGCGCCGTGACGCCGGCCGACATCGCGGCCTCGACGATCCTCAAGGGCGCGATCGTGTTGCTGGTCGTCGATGATGCCAAGGCGGTGGCGTGGCGCCTGGTGACCCGCGCGTTGCCGAACAAGCAGCCGGCAGCCGTCATCCAGCTGACCAACCAGGCCGCTGCGACCTTCGGCACGTTGCGCACGGCCGCAAGTACTGGCCGCTTCTCGGTCGAGACCAGCAACCCCCGGCCGGTGATCCCCACGATCATCATTCATGACTCCGCCTTCAACGCCGTCGGCGGCGCCAACCGTCCCGACTGGAACGAGTTCCGCCAGTCGCCGACGGCGATCTTCCTCCCCGCTCCGGCTGAGATCAGTGTGACGGTGAACCTCACGGAAGAGGTGCAGGAACGGATCATGGTGCCGAATGTGGTGGCGATGGTCGAGGGGTCGGACAAGGCGCTCAAGAATGAGTACGTGGTCTTCTCCGGCCACATGGACCACGTCGGCACCGTCGGCGACGGCATCGGTGGCTGTGGCGCCCTGACCCGCCCCGATGGTTCGATCGACAACATCTGCAACGGCGCCGACGACGACGCCTCCGGCACGACGGGCCTGCTGATGGTCGCCGAGGCGTGGGGCAAGTTGAAGGTGAAGCCGAAGCGGTCGCTGATCATCCTCAACGTGTCGGGTGAGGAGAAAGGGCTGCTCGGCTCGGCATGGTATGCCGATCATCCGACCGTCCCGGCCGCGCAGATCGTGGCGAACGTCAACATGGACATGATCGGCCGCAACGCCACCGACTCGATCGTCGTGATCGGCAAGGAACACTCGGACCTCGGCATGACGCTCGCGGGCGTCCAGAAGGCGCATCCGGAACTCAAGCTCGTCGCGGCCGACGACATCTGGCCCGAGCAGTCGTTCTACAGCCGCTCGGACCACTTCAACTTTGCCCGGAAGGGTGTCCCGGTTCTCTTCTTCTTCAACGGGACCCACCCGGAGTACCACCGCCCGAACGATGAAGTCGCGCTGATCGATACCAGCAAGCTCGCCCGCGTGGCCCAGCTCGGCTTCTACTTCGGCGTCAACATCGCCAACACGGTGACGCGGCCGAAGTGGAACCCCGAGAGCTACCAGACGATCGTGGTCGAGCAGAAGATCCCGCCCGCCACGAAGCGTCCCACGCCGTGAGTGGTTCACTCGAGGAATTCGACGCCTTCCGGTCGAGGATGAACGACGTCATCCTCGGCGCCGGGAATCTGACCATCAACCGCTTCTTCGCGCTCGACAATCGCGCCTACGAAGCGGGCGCCCTGGGCACGAAGCAGAAGGAGATGCTCGGCCTGGTGGCGTCGATGGTCCTGCGGTGCGACGATTGCATCACGTATCATGTCGTGCGCTGCCACGAAGAGGGCGTGACGCGGGAAGAGTTCCTCGAGATTTTTTCGGTGGGGCTGGTCGTCGGCGGGAGTATCGTGATTCCGCATCTGAGACGGGCGATGGAGAAGCTCGAAGCACTGCAGTAGACAGCGAACAGCGAACGGCGAACGGCGAACGGTGAAGAGCGCACATCACGTCGCTGTTCGCCGTTCACCGTTCGCCGTTCGCTGTCATCCCTCCGCCGCCACGATCTTCCCCTGCCGCGTCATCAGCACGCCGGCCACAATGAGTACGCCACCGACCAAGTGAATCACGCCGGGGCGTTCGCCGAGGCCGACCATCGCGATGGCCGTGGCCACCAGCGGCACGAGCGTATTGAAGGCGACGGTCCGCGCAGCGCCCAGCTGCGCGACGCCTCGATTCCAGAGGATGTAGGCGGCGACCAGCGAGAGCAGTGCTGCGTAGAGGACGCCGCCCCAGCCGACCCACGAGACGCCGGCCCAGTCGGTGCGCAGGAGTTGCGGCACGCCGAGGAGCACGAGCCCGGGCGTGCCGGTGTACATCGTCCACGCCGTGAGCCGGAGCGACGAGATGGGGATCTGCCAGTGCCGCAGGAGCAGCGTGTAGACCGCCCAGGTCACGATGGCCCCGAGCAGCATACCGTCCCCGGCGGTGAAGCCCTCGCCGAGCGTGCCGCCTTTCGCCGTCACGACGATGACCACCCCGATCGTGGCAAGCAGCACCGCGAGCCGCTGGCGCAGGGTGGTCTGCTCGATGCCGAGGAGCCAGGTCGCGAGGATGACGATCGCCGGCATCCCGGCGAGGATCAGCGAGCTCTTGGTCGCCGAGGTGCGGGCGAGCCCCTCGATGAAGCAGAGCTGGTAGACGGTGTTCCCGACCACGCCGAGCCAGATGAGCTTGGTCCTCGCCCCGGGCGGGAGGGGGTCCGGCGACGGTTCGACCACGCGGAGAATGCCCCAGAGCACCACGGTGGCCAGGAGGAAGCGCAGCGCCGTGAACGCCAGCGGCTCGATCTGGGCGAACGCCAGCTTCGTCGCGGTGAAGTTTCCGCCCCAAAAGAGGGTGACGAGGAGCATCCCGGCAGAGGGGGAGAGGCGGGAGTCGGCGGCGGAGGGCATCCCCGAATATAGGAACGGCGAACGGCGAACGGCGAACAGCGGTCAGCGGGTGGGCCCAAGACTCCAAGTGGCCTCGCCGTTCGCCGTTCGCCGTAATCTGTTCGCCGCTTCTATATTTGCCGCATGGACCAGTCTCATATCCGCAATTTCTGCATCGTCGCCCACATCGATCACGGCAAGTCCACCCTCGCGGACCGGCTGATCGAGCTGACGGGTACCGTCTCGAAGCGGGAGATGCGCGAGCAGTTGACCGACACGATGGACCTCGAGCGCGAGCGCGGGATCACCATCAAGCTCAACGCCGTGCGCATGATGTACGATGCCGCAGACGGGGCGGAGTATGCCCTGAACTTGATCGACACCCCTGGACACGTCGACTTCACCTACGAGGTGTCGCGCTCTCTGGCCGCCTGCGAGGGCGCGATTCTCGTGGTCGACGCCTCGCAGGGGATCCAGGCGCAGACGCTGTCGAATCTCTTCCTCGCGCTCGATGCGGGGCTCGAGATCATTCCGGTGTTGAACAAGATCGACCTCCCCGGTGCCGAGCCCGAGAAGCGGGCCGAGGAGATCATGGCGCTGATCGGGTCGAAGCGCGAGGAGATCCTGGCAGTCTCCGCCAAGGACGGCACCGGCGTCCCCGAGCTGCTGGAGGCGATCGTCGCGCGGATTCCGCGGCCGCGCGGCGACACCGCGGCGCCGTTCCGCGCGCTGATCTTCGATTCCTACTACGACCGTTACCGCGGGGCGATTCCGTCGATCCGCGTGGTGGATGGCGAACTGCGCAGCGGGATGAAGATCGCCTTCGGTGCCCACCCCGACGACGTCTACGAAATCGACTCCGTCGGTCACCTCGCCCTCGGGCAGCGCACCGCGCCGGCCCTGCAGGCCGGCGAGGTCGGCTACTTCATCGCCAACCTCCGCAACGTCCGCGACGCGCGGGTCGGCGACACCGTGCTCGACTCGACCCGCAAGGCGCCGGAGCTGCTGGCCGGCTACCGCGAGGTCCGCTCGATGGTCTTCGCCGGCGTCTACCCGGCGGACGCCGCCCAGTACGAGGACCTCCGCGACGCGCTCGAGAAGCTCTGCCTGAACGACGCCTCGCTGCAATACGAGCCGGAGAGCTCCACCGCCCTCGGCTTCGGCTTCCGCTGCGGCTTCCTCGGCCTGCTCCACCTCGAGATCGTGCAGGAGCGCCTCGAGCGCGAGTTCAATCTCGACCTGATCACCACGGTCCCGACCGTGGAGTATCACGTCTACAAGACCGACGGCGACATGCTCGCGGTCGAGAATCCGAGTGACCTCCCCGACACCGCCAACATCGCGCGGATCGAGGAACCCTACGTGAAGGCGCGCATCATGGCACCGACCGAGTACATCGGCGGCATCATGAAGCTCGGGCGGGAACGGCGCGGCGACTACCACGGCATGACCTACCTCGACACCGCCCGCGTGGAGTTCACCTTCTCCTTCCCGCTCGGCGAGATCGTCCTCGACTTCTACGACAAGCTGAAGTCGATCTCGCGCGGCTATGCCTCGCTGGACTACGAGATGGACGGCTTCCGCACTTCGCCGTTGGTGCGCCTGGACATGCTGCTCAACGGCGATCCGATTGACGCCTTCTCGGTGATCATCCACAAGGACAAGGCGTACGAGTGGGGCCGCAAGCTCGCCGAGAAGCTGAAGGAACTGATTCCGCGGCAGCTCTTCGCCGTCGCCATTCAGGCCGCGATCGGCCAGAAGGTCGTGGCGCGCGAGACGATCTCGCCAATGCGGAAGGACGTCCTGGCGAAGTGCTACGGCGGCGACATCACGCGGAAACGGAAACTCCTCGAGAAGCAGAAGGAGGGGAAGAAGCGGATGAAGCAGGTCGGCAGTGTGGAGATCCCGCAGGAAGCCTTCCTCGCGGTCCTGCAGGTCGAGTAGCGATTGTCCGGTCTCCCGGCGACGGCGCGCATCGGCTTCGACGCGGTTCGCGCGCTCCGGAACACGACCGGACTCGGTAACTACGCCCGGCACCTCCTGCGGGGGCTGCATGCCGCGGCCCCCGGACTGGAACTGGTGCTCTACACGCCCCGCGGGGCACGCCCCGAGTTCGCCGCCCTGCCGGCCGAACTCGGGGCGTCACTGCATCTCCCGCCCGCGCCGTGGGGAGCCACCGGTCTGCGCGCGCTCTGGCGGACCACGCGCCTCGGCCGGAAGGCGGCGCACGACGGGATCGCCCTCTACCATGGCCTCACGCACGAGATTCCCCGCGACCTCCCCGCGACCGGCCTCCCGTCAGTCGTCACGGTGCACGACCTCCTCTTCGTGACCCACCCCGAACTCTTTTCGGCGATCGATCGTCGCAGCTATGCCTGGCGCTATCGCTGGAGTATTGCCCACGCGACCGCGCTGATCGCGGTCTCGCAGCACACGCGCGATGAGCTGTGTGGACTGCTCGGTATCCCCGAGGCCCGGATCGCCGTGGTACCGCCAGCGCGTGATCCGCGGTTCACCGTGCGCGCCTCGGACGCGGAACGGGCCGCCATCCTCGCACGACACCGACTCCCTACCGAGTACCTGATCGCCGTGGGGACGCTCGAGCCGCGGAAGAATCAGCAGCTCGCCGTGCGGGCCCTCGCGGCACTCCCACGCGGCACACCGCCGTTGGTGCTGGTCGGGCGCGACGGCGGCAGCGAAGCCGCCCTTCGCGAGGAGGCACGGGCGCTCGGAGTGACGGATCGGGTCCTCTTCCGCTCCGAGGTCACGGCGGCGGAGCTCCCGGCCCTGCTCCAGGGCGCGACCCTCGCCCTCTACCTGTCGCGCGCCGAGGGGTTCGGCATGCCTGTGATCGAGGCGATGAGCGCTGGGGTGCCGGTGATCATCGCCGACGGCCGCCACCTCCGGGATGCCGGGGGCGGGGCCGCCGTGGTGGTCGACCCGGATGACCCGGCTGCACTCGCCGCCCTGATCATGGCGTTGCTCGATTCCAGTGACCGCCGGGCGGCCGCAATCGACGCCGGGACGCGGCATGCCGCCGGCTTCGATGCCGCCACGCTGGCGCGGCGGCTCCTGTCGGTCTACGATGCAGTGGTGTCGGGTGCACCGCTCCCCGCCGGACCCGACCGGCGAGCCTTGGTTGCTACCCCTGCGCCCCCCTCGGAGACCAATCTGTGAAGTGGGTTCTCGGCATCGATATCGGTGGCACCAATCTCGTGGTCGGCGCCGTCGCCGCCGACGGCTCGCGCGTGATTGGCGACCACTCCCGCCCGACCGACCCGAGTCGCGGGCCGGATGCCGTGGTCCAGGATCTGGTCGCGATGGGACGCGAGACCTTCGCGCGGCTCGATGCGGAAATTCCCGGCGCCGAGATCCTCGGCATCGGTGTCGGCGCACCGGGTCCGCTCGACACGCGTGCCGGCGTCGTGCTGCTGACGCCGAACCTCGGCTGGGTCAACATGCCGCTGCGCGCCAAGCTGGCCGAGGGGCTCGGCCTCGTCACCGCGCTCGACAACGATGCCAACTGCGCCATCCTCGGCGAGGCATGGGTCGGGGCGGCGCGGGGCGGCACCCACGTGATCGGGATGACCATCGGCACCGGGATCGGCGGCGGGATCGTGCTCAATGGCAAACTCCACCACGGCGCCTCCGATTGCGCCGGCGAGATCGGGCACGTGACCATCGACCTCGATGGGCGCCGCTGCGGCTGCGGCAACTACGGCTGTCTCGAGGCCTACGCCTCCGGCCCCGCCATCGCCCGCCGCGCCGTCGAACAGCTCGAGGCGGGCTCCGAGAGTCTGCTGACCGATCTGGTCGGTGGTGACCTGAGCAAGGTGACCGCCGCCACGGTCTATCAGGCCGCCAAGGAGGGCGACGCCGTCGCGGACGAAGTGGTCCGCACCACCGCGCGCTACCTCGGGACCGGCGTCGCCAACCTGCTAAACATCTTCAATCCCGACCTCGTGGTCATCGTCGGCGGTGTCACGCAGGCGGGGGAGAACCTCTTCGAGCCGCTGCGCCGCGAAGTCGCGCGCCGGGCCTTCAAGCCCGCCGTGCAGGCGTGCCGGATTGTCCCAGGTGAGCTGGGCGGATTGGCCGGCGTGTACGGGGCCGCGCGCGCCTTCCTCGATCAGCGCGAACTGGGCCTGCTCTGATGCGTCGCGTCGGTGTCCTCGGCTCCCTCGTCTGGGACGAGATCCACGGCCGCGACCCGCTCACGGCGCCGGTCGAGGAGTGGGGCGGCATCGCCTACGCCCTCGCCGCAATGGACGCCGCCCTTCCCGCCGACTGGGAGATCGTTCCCCTCGTGAAGGTGGGCGCCGACCTCGCGCCACAGGCCGCAGAGTTCTATCGCTCGCTGCAGCGATTAGCGCCCGGGACGCGACCGATCGAAGTGCCGGTCAAGAACAACCGCGTGACCCTCCGCTACGAGTCCGCCGATCGCCGGTGCGAGCAGATGGCCGGTGGCGTCCCCGGCTGGACCTGGCCGGAACTCGGCCCGATGGTCGCCGATCTCGACGCGGTCTATCTCAATTTTATCTCCGGCTTCGAGTGCTGTCTCTTCACGGCGCAGCAACTGCGGCAGGGGTTCGCGGGTCCGATCTACGCGGACCTCCATTCGCTCTTTCTCGCGAAGGGAAGTGACGGTATGCGCTCGCTCCAGCCGCTGCCGGATGCGGCCGCGTGGCTGGGCTGCTTTGACCTCGTGCAGTTGAACGAGGACGAAATGCACCAGCTGGCCGCTGATCCGCTGGTGGTGGCCGCCGAGGCGCTGCGCGCTGGCGTGTCGTTGCTGACCGTGACGGTCGGGCCTCGCGGGGCGATCTACGTGGCACGCCCAGGATTCGATCACCTCACCGACCTCGGCCCTGCCCCACTCGCCGTCGCAGGCGGCGCCGTGCGCACGGCGTTGCTCTCCCCCCCGGCGGTCGAAGCAATCGACCCGACCGGCTGCGGCGATGTGTTCGGTGCGACGTGCTGCGCGCAGCTGCTCGCGGGCGAGGATGTCGTCAGCGCCGTGACGGCCGCCAATCGCGCCGCCGCGCGCAACGCCGCCTTCCGCGGCGCCACCTTCCTCGCCCGTCAGCTGCGTGGCGGCCTGGTACTCGCCTGATGCATGTCGTTCCGGTCCCCGCCTTTCTGGATGATCGCAGCCTCGATCAGTTCGCGTCCCAGTTGCCGCCGTGGCCACCGGAGGGGCGGGTCCTGGTCGACGCGCACGCGACCGAGTGGTCCTCGCCGGCCGGCTTCACCGCCCTGTTGACGTTGGGCCAGTCGCTCGCCGAGCTCGGCGCACCGAAGCCACGGCTCACGCTGCCCGGCACCGACAGCGTCACGTCCTACTGGGCCAAGGCCGGCTTCCTCCAGCACGCCGACACACTCTTCGAGCTCCATGGCAAGGTGCCGCGTCGGCGCGCTGATGATGCCAGCGAGACACTGCTCGACGTGACGCCCATCCGGGAATCGAAGGACGTGCATGAGGTGGTCGGACGGATCAACGAGCGCTCGACCCAGATCCTCAAGCGCGAACTGGATCTCGAAGCCAGCGTGGTTGGGGGGTTCGGGCAGTCCCTCTCGGAAACCTGCCAGAACATCACCGAGCATGCCGGCACCGGCGGCTGGGTGGCAGTGCATGTCTACAACTTCCGCAAGCGGCTCGGACGCAAGGCCGTGGTCATCGCGGTGAGCGATGCCGGCATCGGCTTCCGGCGCTCGCTCGAAGCCACCCAGGCGAAACGCTTCGGCGATCGCTGGGGCGACGGCCTGGCGATCGAGACGGCCCTGATCCACAACATCTCCCGCTTCCGCGATCCGGGCCGCGGTCAGGGGCTCGCCGGCACGAAGCGCTACCTGGCACGGTGGCAGGGGAAGATCTCGATCCGCTCGGGGACCGCACGGGTCTGCATCCCGCAGCCGTGGGATGACGAGCCGCCGATGACGGAAGGACTGGCCTGGTTCCCGGGCGCCCAGGTCACCATCATCATCCCCGCGCGCGAGGTGACGGGATGAGCGCGGTCATTCACCTCGAGCGCCTGCTGCACGAGACGATCGCCACGCCGTATTCCGACCTCGTCACCCGGCCGACCGGCGCCGCCGTCCGGCAGCGCATCGTCGACGCCCTGCGGGAGGCGGCG
>JBBQJU010000049.1:0-12581 GCA_038326215.1 Gemmatimonadales bacterium
GTGGAGCTCGACACCTCGAAGGTGCCCACGCGGGAAGCCGGCATGACGCCGTACGAAATCATGCTGTCGGAATCGCAGGAGCGGATGCTCGTCGTGGCCGAACCGCATCGGATCCCCGAGATCCAGGCGATCTGCCGGAAGTGGGAACTGGACGCGACTCCGGTGGGCCACGTGACCGACGACGGCCTGTTCCGGATCGTGCACGACGGGCGGACCGTCGCGGCGATTCCCGGCCAGGAACTCGTCGACGGCTGCCCCATCTACACCCCGGACGCGATCGAGTCGGTCGAGGCCGTGGCCCGGCGGGCGCGGACGCCCGCCCGACCGGCGCCGAGCCCTGAGGAGGCGCTGCTCACGCTGCTGGATGCGCCCACCATTGCCAGCAAGCGGTGGGTATTCGAACAGTTTGACTCGACCGTGCGGGCCGGCAGCGCCATTCTCCCGGGCGGCGACGCGGGTGTGCTCCGGGTGGCCGACACCAACTTCGGGCTCGCGATGACGGTTGACTGCAACGCCCGCCATGTCCTGCTCGATCCCTTCGAGGGGGGCAAGGGCGCGGTCGCCGAGGCGGCGCGTAACATCGCCTGCACCGGCGCGCGGCCGCTGGGGATCACCGACTGCCTGAACTTCGGCAACCCCGAGAAGCCCGAGATCTTCTTCCAGTTCACCGAGGCGTGCCGCGGCATCAGCGACGCATGTCTCGCGTTCAACACGCCGGTGACCGGTGGCAACGTCTCGCTCTACAACCAGAATCCGCATGGCGCGATCGATCCGACGCCGACGATCGGAATGGTCGGCTTGTTGGCGGACATCACCAAGGCGGTGCCATCGCACTTCCGCGTCACGGGAGACGCGGTGCTGCTGCTTGGCACGAGTCATGGCCACCTCGGCGGCTCGGCCTACTGGGCCGAGGTGCTCGACACCGTCGCCGGGTCGCCGCCGCCGGTTGATCTGGTCGCGGAACGGGCGCTGCAGGAAGTGTTGATCGCGGCGGCCGACGCGCGCCTGCTGCGCTCGGCGCACGACCTCAGTGATGGCGGGATCGCCGTGGCGCTGGCTGAGTGCTGCATGGGCGGGCCCTGGGCGACGAGCACCTTCGGCGCCGTGATCGACTTGGGGGCGCACGCACCGGCAGTCAGTGATGACGGCTTCCTCTTCGGCGAGGACGGCGGCCGGGCGATCGTTTCCTGCGACCCAGCACATGTCGCCGCCCTGCAGCAACTCGCGGCGACGCAGGGCATCTCCGCGCACTACCTCGGTCTGGTGGCCGAGGCCGATACTGACCTGATCGTCCATCGTGACGGACGCGGCTGGACCTGGCAGACCGCGGCGCTCCGCCAGCAATACTTCGACGCGATCCCCCGCCGCATGGCGGCCGCGGTCACGGCTTCAGGAGAGGAGTAGACGATGTGCGGTGTGATCGGAGTGTCGGGTGTCCCGGACGCGTCGCGCGTCGCCTACCTGGGCTTGTATGCCCTGCAGCATCGCGGGCAGGAGAGCGCCGGGATCATGGCCGTGGACGAGACGACGACGGCCCGGATCCATCGCGAGATGGGCCTCGTCGCCGACGCCTTCTCCGAGCCCGCGCTTGAGGCCCTCCAGGGCGACGTGGCGATCGGACATACCCGCTATTCCACGGCCGGCAGCACCGTGCTCGCAAACGCCCAGCCGTTTCTGGTCAACTACCACGCGGGGCCGCTGGCCGTGGCCCACAATGGCAACCTCGTCAACGCCGATGTGCTGCGCGAGGAGTTGGTCCGTGGCGGGGCGATCTTCTCCTCCAACAGCGACACCGAGGTGCTCATCCACCTGATCGCCCGCTCCGAGGCGCCGACGGTCGAAGGCCAGATCCGCGACGCGCTGGAGCAGGCCGATGGGGCGTACTCCGTGGTGATCGGGGTCGGGCGAACGCTGTATGCCGCGATCGACTCGCGTGGCTTCCGCCCGCTCTTCGTCGGTCGGGTCGGCGATGGGGTGGTCGCGGCCTCGGAGACCTGCGCTCTCGACCTCGTCGGCGCCACCAACATGCGCGAGCTCGAGCCAGGGGAGTTTCTCCGCCTCGAGGATGGGGTGGTGACCAACCTTGCCCCGCTCTCACCCCGTCGAGTGACCCGGTGCATCTTCGAGTTGGTGTACTTCTCGCGCCCGGACTCGACCATCTTCGGGGAATCGGTGGACCGCGTCCGCCGCGAGCTGGGCCGCCAGCTCGCACGCTTCCATCCCGCGACCGGCGCCGATGTCGTGTTCTCCGTTCCTGACTCCGCCAATGTGATGGCGCTCGGGTACTCCGAGGTGTCCGGCGTCAAACTCGAGCACGGTCTCATCCGGAATCACTATGTCGGGCGGACGTTCATCAACCCGACGCAGGCGATCCGCGTCGAGAAGGTGAAGATCAAGTTCAACGCCGTGCGGGAAGTCATCGTCGGCAAGTCCGTCGTCGTGATTGACGACTCGCTCGTGCGCGGCACCACCAGCAAGGGGCTCGTGGAGATGATCCGTGCGGCCGGCGCACGCGAAGTGCACCTGCGCCTCGGCTCGCCGCCGATCACCGGACCATGTCACTACGGTATCGACACGCCGACACGGGATGAACTGATTGCGGCCACGCACTCCCGCGATGAAATCCGTGCCTACCTTGGCGTCGATTCGCTCGAGTACCTCACGCTCGACGAGATGACGCGGGCAACCTCGCATCGCACCGACTGGTGCCACGCCTGCTTCTCCGGCGACTACCCGACTCCCGTGCAACTCACCTTCGGCGCCTTCCGCACCGCCACACCGCTCGAGGTCATCGCATGATCGACGCCTTCGCCCAGCAGCCCCTGGTCTACTCCTTCGGCCAGGGCCGCGCCGAGGGCTCCTCCGCGATGAAGGACATTCTGGGCGGCAAAGGCGCCGGCCTCGCCGAGATGACCACTCTCGGCATTCCGGTCCCGCCCGGTTTCACGATCTCTGCCACGCTCTGCCAGACCTATCTCGAGACGACCTCGTTTCCGCCGCGGCTCCGTACGCAGGTCGAGCAGGCGCTGCAGCGTCTCGAGGCAGCCACTGGCCGGGAATTCGGCGATGCGACGAATCCGTTGCTGGTGTCGGTGCGGAGCGGTGCGGCCGTCTCGATGCCCGGCATGATGGAAACGATCCTCAACCTCGGTCTGAATGATCAGACCGTCGAAGGACTGGCGGCCAAGAGCAACAACCCGGCGTTCGCGTGGGACTGTTACCGCCGCTTCGTGCAGATGTACGGGGTGGTGGTCTTCGACCAGCCCCGGGGTCCGTTCGATCATCTGGTGGAGGAGGCGCGGCACGCCCATGGCGCGGCGCGAGACATCGACTTGCCGGTGGCTGCGATCAAAGCGATCGTGGCCCGGTTCAAGGCGATGATCACCGAGCAGTCCGGGCGACCGTTCCCCGAAGAGCCGATGGAGCAGCTCTGGGGCGCGATCGCCGCGGTCTTTGAAAGCTGGAACACCCGTCGGGCCATCGACTACCGGCGGATGCATGAGATCCCCGACATGATGGGGACGGCCGTCAACATCGTCGCGATGGTCTACGGCAACCTGGGCGAAACCTCCGGCACCGGAGTCACCTTCTCCCGGAATCCGTCCACCGGCGAGCGACTCCTCTACGGCGAGTTCCTCTGCAACGCGCAGGGGGAGGACGTGGTTTCCGGGGCGCGCACGCCCGAGCCGATCGCCGCACTGCGCGACAAGATGCCGGGCGTCTTCCAGGAACTGGAACGGATGGCCCGCACCCTCGAACGGCATTTCCGTGATGTGCAGGACATGGAATTCACCATCGAGGAAGGTCAGCTCTACATGCTGCAGTGCCGTCGAGGGCAGCGCTCGGGCCAGGCCGCCTTCCGTATCGCCTGCGAAATGGTGCGCGAGGATCTGATCAGCGAAGAGGAGGCGGTCGCCCGCATCCCGCCCGCCGCCCTCGAACAGTTGCTGCACCCCATGATTGACCCAGGTGCGGTCCTCGACCGCCTCGCGACCGGACTCCCCGCCTCGCCGGGCGCCGCGTCGGGCCAGATCGTCTTTGATGCGGATGTGGCGGCCGACCGGGCCCGCGGCGGCGACGCCGTGATTCTGGTACGTCGCGAGACGTCCCCCGAGGACTTCCACGGCATGGTTGCCTCGAAGGCCGTCCTGACGGCCCGCGGTGGCATGACGTCGCACGCAGCCGTGGTCGCCCGCGGGATGGGCAAGCCCTGCGTGGCTGGTGCCCAGGATCTCGAAGTGGATGAGGCGCTCGGGACCGTGCGGGTTGGCGATCGCGTGCTGCATGGCGGCGACTGGATCACGCTCGATGGCAGCACAGGGATTGTCTACGTCGGGCAGGCGAAGCTGATCGCCCCGGAGCTCGACGAACACTATCACACCCTGATGGCGTGGGCCGACCGCATCCGCCCGATGAAGGTGCGCGCCAACGCCGACACCGCCGCCGACGCGCATCGCAGTCGCGACTACGGCGCCGAGGGCATCGGACTCTGCCGCACCGAGCACATGTTCTTCGATGGCGATCGACTGCTGGCGATGCGCGAAATGATCGTGGCCGAAGATCGACCCGCCCGGGAACGCGCGCTGGCGAAGCTGTTGCCGATGCAGCGCGGCGACTTCGAATCGATCTTCCGCGCGATGGAAGGCTTCCCCGTCACGATTCGCCTGCTTGATCCGCCGTTGCACGAGTTCCTGCCGAAGGACGAGGGCGAGCTGCTCAAGCTGTCGGAAGATCTCGGCAAGCCGCTCGACCGGCTGCGGCACGTGGTCGAGTCGCTGCACGAGGAGAACCCGATGCTCGGCCTCCGCGGCTGCCGACTGGGGATCATGTACCCCGAGATCACCGCCATGCAGGCCCGCGCGATCTTCGAAGCCGCGTGCACCGTGGCGGCGCGAAAGGGGCGGGTGATGCCGGAGGTCATGATTCCGCTGGTCGCCTCGGTGATCGAGTTCCGGCGTCAGGCACTCCTCGTCCGGCAGGTGGCCGAAGAGGTGTTCCGCGAACGTCAGCTCACCGTTCCGTACCTGCTCGGCACGATGATCGAGTTGCCGCGCGCAGCGTTGACCGCCGACGAAATCGCCCGCGAGGCGCAGTTCTTCTCGTTCGGTACCAACGACCTGACCCAGACCACCTACGGATTGTCCCGCGACGATGCCGGCCGGTTCCTGCCGCACTATGTGGCCAGTGGCATCATGGAGCAGGACCCCTTCCAGACCATCGACCAGGCCGGCGTCGGCAAGCTGGTGCGCATGGCGTGTGAACTGGGGCGCGCCACCCGCGCGGACCTCAAGATCGGCGTGTGCGGCGAACACGGTGGCGATCCCGCCTCGATTGCCTTCTTCGAGACCGTGCGGATGAACTACGTCTCCTGTTCACCGTTCCGCGTCCCGGTGGCACGGCTTGCGGCCGCCCAGGCCGCCCTGGCGTCCCGTGGTACCGTCGATCGTACCAAGGCGACCGTATGAGTGCGGCCATCCCGCCGCTGGTGGGCGTCGTGATGGGGAGCGACTCCGATTGGGCGACGATGCAGCATGCCGCGGCCCGGCTGGTCGAGTTCGGCATCCCCTATGAGACGCACGTCGTGTCGGCGCACCGCACTCCCGACCTGCTCTTTCAGTACGCGGCTGAGGCCGCGGGGCGCGGCCTCAAGTGCATCATCGCCGGTGCGGGGGGCGCGGCCCACCTTCCGGGCATGCTGGCCGCGAAGACCATCGTCCCGGTGCTCGGCGTGCCGGTCGCCTCGAAGCATCTGCAGGGGCTGGATTCCCTGCTGTCGATCGCGCAGATGCCGACCGGCGTGCCCGTGGCCACCTTCGCCATCGGCGACGCGGGCGCCCACAACGCCGCGCTCTTCGCGATTGCGATGCTCGCCCGCGAAAACCCGGAGCTGGCACGGCAACTCGACGGCTTCCGCGCGGCGCAGGATCTCAAGGTCCGTGCCCTGACGCTGCCGCCCGCGTGATTCTGCCCGGCGGGACCCTCGGCGTGCTGGGGGGTGGCCAGCTGGGCAGGATGTTCACCGCCGAGGCGCAGCGTCTGGGCTATCGCGTGGTGGTCCTCGATCCCGATCCCGAGGCGCCGGCCGGCCAAATCGCGCACGAGCACATCGCCAGGGACTGGAACAATCGCGAGGCACTCGCGGAACTCGCGGCCCGCGCGGAGGGCATCACCACCGAGTTCGAGAATGTGCCGTCGGATGTCCTGCGGGCGCTCGCGGCCCACTGCCCCGTGCGCCCCTCGGGGGAGGCGGTGTGGATCACGCAGGAGCGCGTGCGCGAGAAGATGTTTCTCAACCGTGCGGGCGTCGAGACCGTCGGCTGGCAGCCCATCGTCTCGTTGGCGGACTGCGATGCGGCATGGCAGGCGATCGGCCCCCTCGGTGCGATCCTCAAGACCGCGCAGTTCGGCTACGACGGCAAGGGACAAGCGCGCGTCGCCTCCCGCGAGGCGCTCCCCGCCGCATGGCTCGCGCTGGGTGGGGTCCCCTGCATCCTCGAGGACCGCGTCGCGCTGGCGACCGAACTCTCGGTGATGGTGGCCCGCGACGCGACCGGCGCAGTCACCACCTGGCCGATCGGCGAGAACGTGCACCTTGACGGGATCCTGCACACGACGGTCGTCCCGGCCCAGGTACTTCCCGCACTGGCCGATGCGACGCGGGAGGTCGCCGAGCGGATCGTCGCCGCGCTCGACTACGTCGGTGTCATGGGCGTGGAGTGCTTCGTCACCAGCGACGGTCGGCTGCTCGTCAACGAGTTGGCGCCTCGTCCGCACAACAGCGGGCACTGGACGCTTGATGCCGCGGTGACCTCGCAGTTCGAGCAGCAGGTCCGCATTCTGGCGGGACTGCCGCTCGGGGACACCACCGCCTTCGGCCCGACGGCGATGGTCAACATCCTCGGCGACGTCTGGACGCACGGTGAGCCGAAATGGGCCGCCGCGCTGGCCATGCCGGGCGTGCGGCTGCACCTGTACGGCAAGCGCGAGCCCCGCGCCGGCCGCAAAATGGGCCATCTCACCGTCACGGCCGAGACGGCTCCTGAAGCACTGCGCCGAGCCCTCGCGGCGTGGCGCGCCCTCACGGATTGACCCTTACCCCCTGGAGTGATGCATGCTTGTCCTCTCCCTGCTCGCCCTGACCCTCGCTGCCGACCCCGTCTGCACGCCCCAGCGCCCTGCTGCCTCGGTGGCCACGCGCGCCTCGAAGTACGACTCCACCATGACCAAGGTCGGCAGCGCCACCGTCAAGGTCTGCTACGGCCGCCCGAAGGTGAATGGGCGCGCCATCTTCGGTTCCGACTTGGTGCCGTACGGCAAGCTCTGGCGGACCGGCGCGAACGAACCGACCATCCTCCACACCACCGGCCCGATCACGGTCGCGGGGGTCCGGCTTGAGGCAGGGAGCTATTCGCTTTACACCGTCCCGATGCAGGGCGCATCGTGGGATGTCGTGATCAATCGGTCGATTTCCCAGTGGGGCATCGAAGGCGCCTACGACGGGATCAAGGCGCAGGAAGTCGGTCGCGGCAAGGCGCCGACGATGCCGATGGCACCGGCGGTCGAGATGTTCACGATCTCGGCGGCCCCGACTTCGCTCAACCTGAGCTGGGAGAAGGTGATGGTGATGATTCCCATGGCTGCGGCGAAGTAGCCATTCATGACCTATCCGGCACCGCTCCCGATTCGCATCAAGGTTCCCACGCACGAGTCGATGGACCTGACGACGATGCGCGATATCTCGACGAAGGTGGAGGGGTTGCTACATCTGGAGCCGGGGCAGCTGGTGCTGGAATGGGCCGTCAGCCGGCAAGTGCAGGAATTCGGCTTTTCCGGCATCAGCGACGAGGTCGAGGAATTCGAACCCGAAGCAGTGGCGTTGCCGCTCGAATGGCTGGCGGGGGCGACGCTCGCCGGGGGGATCCTTTCCCCCCGGGTCGTGCTCCGCGCAGCCAGCCTGCGCGTCTTCGAGGGCATTCCCGGGGCAAAGGGTGCGCGCCTCAACCTCTACTATGCCCGCAGCGACCGAATGGCCGCCGTGGCGATGGTGCGGGCCATCGAGACGGCGCTGCAGGCGCCGCAGCTCGACGATTCGGGTGAGACACCACGCCTCACCCCGTGAACCAGCCGAGTCAGCCCACCCCGAGCACCGTTAACAGGAAAGCATAGTCCACGGCATACTCCCGAAGCCGATCATACCGGCCCGAGGCGCCACCGTGCCCCGCGCCAAGGTTGGTGAGGAAGAGCAACGGCGCGCTGGCCGTCGTGAGCGTTCGCATCCGTGCCACGTACTTCGCCGGCTCCCAGTACATCACCTGCGAATCGTTGAAGGCGGTGCGCACCAGCATCGGCGGATACGGCTGCGCCGAGAGGTTGGTATAGGGGCAGTACTCGCGCACCCAGGCATACTGCTCCGGGACGCCGGGATTGCCCCATTCCTCGTATTCTCCGACCGTCAGCGGCAGGGACGCATCGGACATGGTGTTGATGACGTCGACGAACGGGACCTGCGACAGCACCGCCGCAAATCGCCCCGGGCGCAGATTGGCCACCGCCCCCATGAGCAAACCACCCGCACTCCCTCCTTCGATCGCGAGACGATCGTCAGCGACAATCTTCTGCTCGACGAGGTAATCGGCGCAGGCGATGAAATCGGTGAAGCTGTGCATCTTCTCGCCCATGCGCCCCGCGTCATGCCAAGGTGTGCCGAGCTCGCCGCCGCCGCGGATGTGGGCGATCGCGACGACGACGCCGCGTTCGAGCAGCGAGAGTCGGTTCGACGAGAACGAGACGGGGTACGGGTAGCCGTACGAGCCGTACCCATGCATCAGCGCCGCGGCGGTGCCATCCTCCGGCACATCAGCCCGGCGCACCAGCGAGATCGGGACCTGTGTGCCATCGGGGGCCGTCGCTTGGATCCGCCGCGAGACGAAGCGCGTCGCGTCGTAGCCGCCGACGACCTCCTGCTGCTTGAGGAGGGTCCGCTCGCGCGAGTTGAGGTCATAGTCGAGGACGGACGACGGCGTCACCATCGACTGGTAGCCGTAGCGATACACTGATGTGCTGAATTCCGGGTTGGCGTGCGGATAGCATTCGTACGCCGGCTCCGGAAAGGTGATGCGATGCATGGTGCCGTCGGCAAGGCGATGCACCGCAATCTGGGGCACACCGTCCTCGCGCTCGTGCACGATCAGGTGATCGCGGAAACATTCCATCCCCTCGAGCATCACGCCGTCCCGATGCGGCAGCACCTCGGTCGCATCGGCCAGCGTGCCGCCACCAACCGGCAGCGTGACCAGTCGGAAGTTGCGCCCCATGTCGTTGATGCGCACATAGAAGCGGTCACCGTGGTGATCGATGTCGTACTCACGCTCAGCAAGACGCGGCAAGACGATGCGCCAGGGCTCGGTGCTGCCGGCACGGCGGACCTGCGCTTCCGACGTGGTGTGGCTGCCGCTGAAGAGCACCAGCCAGTCGCGGCTCCGCGTCCGCGCGATGCCGACGTTGAAGGCCTCGTCGGCCTCGTGGAAGACGAGCGTGTCGACGCCCGTGCGCAGGTCATGCTGGAATACGTCGCAAGAGCGCTTCGTCTCCGCATCCTCGACGCCGTAGTAAAGGGTCTGCCCGCCCTGGTCCCAGGCCACCGAGGTGACGCGTTCGCGGCGGAGGGGCAGCAGCGCCCCGGTCCGCAGATCCTTCACCACCAGCGTGTACTGGCGGAAGCCGGTTTCGTCCGTGCTATAGGCGAGGAGCCAACCATCGTCGCTCACCGCCATGTCGCCCAGCGACATGAAGGACTTTCCCTCCGCGAGGAGATTGAGGTCGACCAGCACGGCTTCCTCGCCCTCGGTGGGTGATCCGAACCGGCGGCAGTGGATCGGGTACTGCTTCCCCTCCTCGGTGCGCGTGTAGTACCACCAGTCGCCCTTCCGATACGGCACCGAGAGATCGGTCTCGCGAATGCGGCCGAGCATCTCGCGGTAGAGCTGGTCCTGAAGCTCGGCCGTGGGCGCCAGCCACGACTCGGCCCAGGCGTTCTCCGCCTCCAGGTACGCGAGCACGGCGGGATCGTCCTTCTCCCGAAGCCAGGCATACTCGTCGGATAATGTCTCGCCGTGGTGGACGGTGGTCGTCGGCTGGCGAGCGGCGATCGGTGGCGAAGCTGGTGCGGTCATAGTCGGTGAGTGTCGGGTGGTGATGGAGGTGGTGAACGGTGAACGGTGTGTCTTCAACGGCAAACGGCGAACGGCTTGGCGGGCTGAGCCCGTGCGCTGTTCGCCGTTCGCTGTTCGCTGACTCATGGAGGCGCAGGGAATCGAACCCTGGTCCGAATCAATTTCCGGGACCGCGTCTACGTGCGTAGGCTCCGCTTCGAACTTGACGTTGGGCCGGTGCCGAGCCGACCTTCCCAACGGTGACCTCCTGATAACTCGCTTCTGGTGTCGGAGGACCACCAGTCACTATTCCGGATTAATGATTCCGATCAGAACGCCCCGGACGGGCTTTCATCTCGGAGGTGCGAAGCGAACTACTTAAAGCTCAGCTTACGCAGCCATCGCCAGATCAGTGTTGGCAATTGTGTTTTTTCCAGAGGGATTATCCAGGACCCCGGACCTGGGCACGCGGCGATGCCTTCTACCAACCCGTCGAAGCCGATCGCCCCCGTGCCCGAAGAGTAACCGAAGACGGTCCTGGGAGCAAGGTACCGACCCAAGAGACTCAAGACACTGGAGACTCTCGCCCCAAGGATGGATATTGCTGCGTTCCCGACCTCCTCTCTCTCCTCCCCCGTGGGTCCTCCATGCGCTTGCCGCTTGTTGCCCTGTTGGTGATCGCCCCTGCCCTCCAGGCGCAATCGCTGCCGCTCCGCCAGTCCAAGCTCGATGCCTCAGCGCGCGACGCCTCGCTGCGCGTCCCGCTCGATTCCACCGTGGACGCCCGTTGGCTCGGCATCGCCCCGGGTGCGCCGCGTTGGGACCTCGAGGGGCGCTGGATCTACTTCTCCTACGACACCGTGGTGAAGCCGGCGGAGCCGGTCGCGCCCGACGCGCCGTGGTTCCGCGTCTCCCGCGACGGCAAGAAGATCGAGGGGGTCAGCCGCGAGGTCGCCACCCGCATCCCGATCGGCGTGCAGTGGACGCGGGACGGCAGTCGCGGGGTGTGGAGCGCCCGGAACGAGTTGCGTATCTGGGAGCGCGGCAAGGGGGAGCGGCTGCTGCGCGCCGGACTCGAAGGCGGCGGCTTCTCCTGGTCGGAGGACGAGTCGGAGCTGCGGTTCCAACGAAACGGCGATCTCTTCGCGCTCAACCCCACGACGGGGCTCGAGCGTCAACTGACCCGCACTGGCGTCAAGTACGAGGCGCCCAAGGACAGCAAGAACGCGGCGGAACTCAAGCGGGAACAGGTCGAGCTCTTCGACTTCGTCAAGCGTCGCAAGGAGCAGCAGGACTCCGCCAAGGCGCGCGCCCGGCGTGATCGGACCCCGATGCCCGCCGTTGTCCTGAAGCCGAAGAAGGACGACACCATCGGTGATCTGGCCATCACCCCCGATGGCAAGTACGTCAGCTACATCGCGACCCCGAAGGTCGACGAGGGCTCGACCGTCTTCGGCGACTACGTCAACGACTCCGGCATTGTGATCTCCCGGACGTCGCGTGCCAAGGTCGGCGCCCCGATGGCGCAGAGCCGTGCCGCGATCATCCCGGTCGATCCGATGGCTGAGCCCGACAGCGTGGCGATCACCTTCGTCGACACCACCGGCTTCGGGAAGCCGGTCCGCGCGACCGACCTGCAGTGGAACCGGCAGGGCACGCACCTGATCGCGGAGTTCGCGTCGATGGACTACAAGGACCGTTGGGTGGTCCTCATCGACGCCGCGACCGGCAAGCAGCTGAAGACGCTGGACCATCAGCACGATGACGCCTGGCTGCTCGAGGCGCGCGGCCTGACGTGGATGCCCGACGGCGAGCACATCGCCATCCGCACCGAGGAGACCGGCTGGGATCATCTCGTGTTGGTCTCGATGGACGGCACGCGCCGCGCCCTGACGAGCGGCGAGTGGGAAGTGCGCTCGGCGTCACTCTCGCGCGACGGCAAGTGGTGGACGCTGTCGACCTCCGAGGCGCACCCCAGTGAGTTGCACCTCTACCGGATGCCGGCCGAGGGCGGCCCGCGCACCCGGATCGACAACGTCGGCGAGGGCGAAGTCACGGCGGTCTGGGCGCCGGGCGAAGATGCCATGGTGCTCCGCTGGAGCACGCCGAAGGAATTGACCGACCTGTACCTGCTCCCCAGTCTGACCGCGGCGCCCATCCGCCTGACCAAGAGCGGGACCGACATGTTCTGGAAGCTCGCCTGGCCGACCAGCGACTTTGTGACATTCAATGACGACCAGGGGAAGCCGGTCTGGGCCCGGGTCTATCGTCCGGCCACGCAGCACGCGAACCGGCCCGCGGTGATGGAGATCCATGGTGCCGGCTATGCGCAGGGCGTCCACAAGGCGTTCTCCGGCTCAGGCGCCCACGGTGGCTCGCTGTATGCCAAGCACCTCACCGACCTCGGTGTGACCTACCTGGTGCTCGACT
>JBBQJU010000050.1:0-12337 GCA_038326215.1 Gemmatimonadales bacterium
GCCGACCTCGTCCCCATTCCGCTGGCGGCCGGCCGACGTCGCCAGCGGGGCTATAACCAGGCGGAGGCCTTGGCCGTGGCGCTGGGCCGCCGCACCGGCCGCCCGGTCCGCCCGGATCGGCTGGTTCGCCTCCGCGAAACGCCGACCCAGACCCGGCTCGCCCCTGAAGCGCGGCTCGCCAATCTCGCCGAGGCGTTCGGTGCCATTCCGAGCGCCCGGGGCGTCATCCTCGTGGACGATGTCTTCACCACCGGCGCGACATTAGTTTCCGCTGCTGGGGTATTGCTCGACGCCGGGGCCCCCCAGGTGGAAGCGATCACCTTTGCGCGCGCCGAGCCACCGTTGGTGGGCGCCGCTGCCCGATTGAGACCCTTGACCCACTCTCGCTGGAGTGAGGAGCCCGTATGAGCATCCGTGTTGGCATCAACGGCTTCGGCCGCATCGGCCGCAATGTGGTCCGCGCCGCGAAGGCTGCCGGGATCACCGACATCGACTTCGTCGCCGTGAATGACCTCACGGACACCAAGACACTGGCCCACCTCCTCAAGTACGACTCGGTGCACGGCCGCTTTCCGTATGAGGTGAGCGCCGTCGAGGGCGGACTCAACGTCGGCGGCGACTTGATGCGGGTCCTCTCCGAGCGCGATCCGGCCAAGCTCCCCTGGGGCGAACTCGGGGTTGATATCGTGCTCGAGTCCACCGGGCACTTCACCGATCGCGACAAGGCGGCGCTGCACATCCAGGGCGGCGCGAAGAAGGTGATCATCTCGGCGCCGGCGAAGGGCGAGGACAAGACCTTCGTCTACGGGGTGAACCACCTCGACTACGACCCGGCCACGCACCACGTCATCTCGAATGCGTCGTGCACCACCAACTGCCTCGTGCCGGTCGTCAAGGTGATCCGCGATGCGTTCGGCTGGGAGCGCGGCTACATGACGACGGTGCACAGCTACACCAACGACCAGAACATTCTCGACCTGCCCCACAAGGATCTGCGGCGTGCCCGCGCGGCTGCGGTCTCGATCATCCCGACCAGCACCGGTGCGGCCAAGGCGACGTCGCTGGTGATCCCGGAAGTGAAGGGGAAGATCGACGGCGTCGCGCTGCGGGTGCCGACGGCCGATGTCTCGCTGGTCGAGCTGGTCTGCACGGTGGAGAAGGCGACGACGGTGGAGGAGGTCAACGCCGCCTTCCGGACCGCCGCGGCCGGCGCGCTCAAGGGCGTGCTCTTCGTCAGCGACGAGCCGCTGGTGTCGGTGGACTACGTGGGGAATCAGGCCTCGAGCACGGTGGATGCGATGTCGACCGCGGTCCTCGAGGGGACGATGATCCATATCTCGTCGTGGTATGACAACGAGATGGGCTACTCCGCGCGCTGCGTCGACATGATCCGTCACATCGGCGCGCAGCTGTGAGCAAGCGGACCCTCGCCTCGCTCGAGGGGGTGCACCTCGACGGGCAACGTGTCGTGGTGCGGGTGGATCTCAACGTCCCGATCACGGATGGTGTGGTCGGGGATGACACCCGCATTCGCGCGTCGTTGCCCACGATTCGCTACCTCCGCGACAAGGGCGCGCGAGTGGTCCTGCTGTCGCACCTCGGCCGGCCGAAGGGCGGCCCCGATCCGAAGTATTCGCTCCGGCCAGTGGCCCGCGCTCTCGAAGTGGCGCTGGGCTTTCCGGTGACCTTCCTGCCGGACCCAACAAGCGATGACGCCGCCGCCACGGTGCGGCACATGCCGCGCGGTGGGGTGGCACTCGCCGAGAACACCCGCTTCTATCCGGGCGAAGAGCAGAACGACGAGGCGCTGGCCCAGCGCTTTGCAGCGCTCGGTACCATGTTCGTGAACGACGCCTTTGGCTCGGCACACCGCGCACACAGCAGTACCGCCGCAATCGCCCACCTCCTCAAGCCGGCCGTCTCCGGTTTCCTGATGGAGAAGGAGCTGAAGTTTCTCGGCGAGGCCGTGAATGATCCGGTGCGCCCCTTCGTCGCCATTCTCGGCGGCGCGAAGATTTCGGGGAAGATCGATCTCATCGAGGCGCTGCTCCCGAAGGTCGATCACATCCTCGTCGGTGGCGCGATGGCGTGCACCTTCTTCAAGGCGATGGGCCTCGAAGTCGGCAACTCGTTGGTCGAACTCGATCGCGTCGAGATGGCGAAGGAGCTCATCGCCAAGGCCGGGAGCAAGCTGGTACTCCCCACCGGTGCACGGATCGCCGAGCGACTCGAGCCGAACGCTGTCAGCCGCGGGGTCCCGCGCGACGGCATTCCGCCGGGGTGGGCGATGTACGACATCGATGCCTCAAGCGTGATGCAGTTCTCGGCACTGATCGCTGGCGCGCGCACCGTGATCTGGAATGGCCCCATGGGGGTCTTCGAGATGCCGCCATTCGATGCCGGCACGATGGGCGTTGCGCGTGCGCTTGCGTCGGCCACGGCATCGGGCGCGATCACCATCGTCGGTGGTGGCGACTCGGCTGCGGCGATCGTCGCTGCCGGACTGGAGTCGCAGGTGTCGCACGTGTCAACGGGTGGTGGGGCGTCGCTCGAGTTCCTGGAAGGGAAGCCGTTGCCGGGTGTCGAAGCGCTGGACGACGCCTGATGGCGCGCCCGGTGTTGTTCGCCGCCAACTGGAAGATGCAGGTCGCGCCAGGCGAGGCGCGTCTCTACCTCGAGCGGTTTCTCGCGCTCGATACACCACGTGCCGGTCGCACGCTCGCCTTTTTTCCCCCGGCCGTGTCGCTCGAGGCTGTGGCCGATGCGGTGCGTGGTCATGACCACATCATGGCCGGCGCGCAGGACGTCCATTGGGAGCCGAAGGGGGCGTTCACCGGGGCGGTGAGTGTGCCGCTGGTCCGCTCGGCCGGTGCCGGAGTGGCGCTCATTGGTCACAGCGAACGGCGCCACGTCTTCGGCGAGACCGACGCCGAGACGGCAAAGAAGGTGACCGCCGTGCTTGCCGGAGGGTTGCAGGCGATGCTCTGCGTTGGCGAGACGCTGGCGCAGCGTGAGGCTGGGGAGACCGAGACGGTGTGTGCTCGTCAGCTCCAGGCCGCGCTGGCCGGTGTGGCCCCGACGGCCGATCTGGTGATCGCCTATGAACCCGTGTGGGCCATCGGCACCGGCAAGAACGCCACGCCGGAAGACGCCAACACGGTGCATGCCGCCATTCGGGGTGTCCTCGAGGGGCTCGGCCTCCCGCGGGCGACCCGGGTGCTCTACGGGGGGTCGGTGAACGCCGGCAACGCGGCCGCGCTCCTGGCCCAACCCGAGATTGATGGGGTGCTGGTCGGTGGCGCCTCGTTGGACCCGGACGGTTGGGCGGGGATTTGCTCCACTCAGCGCCCCTAGAGGTTGAGCCCGGTAGTCCGGGCCGCTATCTTAGGGGGCTAAGCTCAAACCACAGGACTTTCGGATGTTCGGTTTTCTGCTGACCTTGATGATTCTCGACGCCCTGATCCTCTCGGCGGTCGTCCTGTTGCAGGCTGGCCAGGGCGGCGGACTCGCCTCGCTGGGCGGCGGCGGCGTGCAGGCGATCGGCGGCCGTCAGGCCACCACCATCCTGACCAAGGCGACCTGGATCACCGGTGGCGCCTTCATGGGCCTCGCGCTGATTCTCTCGGCCGTGGCACCGGGACGGACCACCGCGGCCTCCGAGGTCCAGCAGAAGCTACAGCAGGGGCTCCAGCAGGCGCCGGTACCGACCTCGCCGCTCGAGGGGACGACCGCGCCACCTCCCGTCACGGTGACACCCGCTCCAACGCCTGGAGCGACCCCGGCACCGGCGCCCGCCGGGACCAAGAAGCCGTGATGGCGACCAACGCAGGCGGGACTCTTCGTCCCGCCTTCGTTTTGTTGGAGGACGGCACCTGGTTCGCGGGCCAGCTGGTCGGACCGATCACCAAGGGCTTCGGCGAAGTGGTCTTCACGACCAACATGACCGGCTACCAGGAAACCTTCACCGATCCCAGCTACCTCGGCCAGATCGTGGTGATGACCGCGACAATGATCGGCAACTATGGCATCACCGCGACCGATGACGAATCCGGTCATCCGCAGGTGAGTGGCGTGGTTGTCCGTGAACTCGCCGAGCACTACTCGAACTGGCAGGCGGTGACCTCGCTCCCCGAATGGCTCGCCAACGCTAGCGTGCCGATCATCACGGGTGTCGACACGCGGCGACTCACGCGCCACCTGCGCGAGTGCGGCGCGATGCGCGGCGTGATCGCCGAAGGGAATGCCCCGACCGATGCGCTGCGCGCTGAACTCGCGGCGTCGCCGTCGATGGAGGGGCTCGATCTTGCCTCGCGTGCCACTGTGGCTGAGTCGTACGTGCAGGGCAGTGGACCGTCGGTGGTGGCGATCGACTTCGGGATGAAGCGCAACATCGTCCGGATGCTCGAGGCGACCGGCCTCCGCGTCGAAGTCGTACCAGCCGACACGACGGCCGCCGAGATCCTCGCGAAGTCGCCCGATGGGTTGTTCCTCTCCAACGGCCCGGGCGACCCGGCCGCTGTCGGGTACGCCCGCGAGACGATTCGCACCGTTGCCGAGGCCGGCGTGCCGACCTTCGGGATCTGCCTGGGGCACCAGCTGGTTGGGCTCGCCTTCGGGGGCTCGACGGCGAAGCTGCCCTATGGCCACCGGGGCGGCAATCACCCCGTGAAGGAGCTGGCGACGGGGAAGGTACTGATCACCACCCAGAACCACGGTTTCGCCGTCCAGGGCACCGAATCGGGCATTCCCGGAGCCCCGGAACTGGCGGTGACCCACCTGAACCTGAACGACGGGACGGTGGAGGGGCTGAAGCACACCCTGCTCCCTGTCTTCGCGGTCCAGTACCACCCGGAGGCCGCTCCCGGCCCCCATGATGCCTTCCCGCACTTCGGCGAGTTCCTTGAGGCGATCAGGGCCCGGCGAGGGGAAAAGGGCGCAACCTCTTGACAGACAACGCTTAAGGGTCGTACATATCGGCCCGAAGGGGGGCCTGTGGACGGCCCTCACGGTGTCTCCCCGAGGGGCTCAGATGACCAAAGCCGATCTCGTCGAACAAGTCACTGCCGCCATCGCCCGAACGTCGGGGCCGATGATCTCCAAGAAGGATTGCGCCCGCGTGGTGGACGCCTTCCTGGATGCGGTGAAGTTGGCGATGCGCGACCAGCACAACATCGAAGTCCGCGGTTTCGGGACGTTCAAGATCCGTCGTCGCAAGACGCGGATGGCGCGCAACCCGCGCACCGGCGATCCGGTGGAAGTGGCCGCGCGTCCCGTGCCGGTCTTCAAGCCCAGCAAGGAGTTGCGGGCTCTCGTCGCCCATGAGGAATACATCGACGACGGGTCGGAGATGGACGACGACGAGTGATGCGTCGGTCGGTGCTGCTGTTCGCGCGGTACGCCGAGCTCTTCGGCGGAGAGACGGTCTCGGTGGATCTTCCCGATGGCGCCACCGTCGCTGATTTGATCGCTGCCCTCCGCGCGTTGCCGGGGGGCGCGTCGCTTCCTCCCCAGCCGTTCGTCGCCGTCGCGCAGGCGCAGGCCGCCCCCGGCGACCGCCTGCCCCTCGACGCCGAACTGGCGCTGCTCCCGCCGCTCGCGGGTGGCTAACCCGTGCACCTGCAACACGATCCACTCGATCTTGCCAGCTTGGTCGCGTCGGTGTCGGCGCCCGACCGTGGCGCCGTGGCGACCTTCGTCGGCCTCGTCCGCGACCATCATGCGGGGCGGGGCGTCTTGGGGCTGGAATACAGCGCTTACGGCGCCATGGCGGAGGGGCGATGTACAGCGATCGTTGCCGAGGCGGAGGAGAAGTGGCCGGCCCGGATCGCGCTGGCGCACCGGCTGGGTGGCCTGACCGTCGGGGAAGCCGCGGTGATCGTTGTCGCCGCCTCGGCGCACCGCGAGGCGGCGTTCGATGCCTGCCGCTGGGTCATTGAGGCCGTGAAGGCGCAGGTGCCAATCTGGAAACGCGAACGCTACCTCGACGGCACCGAGGCGTGGGTCGATCCGACGGCCCCGACCGGGACGATGCCGACTGGAGTGATGCCATGAGTCATGTGCTGGACACGTTCGGCCGGCCACTCGGCGCGCTGCGGATCTCGGTCACTGATCGCTGCAACCTGCGCTGCCGCTACTGCATGCCGGAGGAGGACTACGCCTGGTTGCCGCGTGCCTCGCTGCTCTCCTTCGAGGAGATCACCCGACTCGCGACCGCCTTTGCCGAACTCGGTGTCACCAAGCTGCGCCTCACGGGTGGTGAGCCACTCCTCCGCCGCGACCTCCCCCGCCTGGTGGCGACGCTGGTGGCCGTACCGGGCATCCGCGAAGTGGCGCTCACCACCAACGGACTCCTGCTGGCACAGCACGCCGAAGCGCTCAAGGCGGCCGGGTTGCATCGGGTGACGATTTCGCTCGACACGCTGCAGCCGGAGCGGATGGCGGCGTTCGCCAAGAGCACGCACCATAGCGACGCGCTGGCGGGCATTGCGGCGGCGATCCGCGTCGGCTTCGCCGGCATCAAGCTGAATACGGTGGTGGTGCGCGGCTTCAACGATGACGAACTCGTCGAACTCGCCCGCTTCGCAACTCGGGCCGGCGTCGAACCGCGCTTCATCGAGTACATGGATGTCGGTGGTGCGACCGATTGGGATTCGGCGCAGGTGGTTGATCGTGAGGAGATCCTCGCCCGCTTGGCCGCCGCCCTTGGTCCGGCGACCCCCGAGCCCCGGGTGGATGACCCGCGGGCACCGGCCGAGCGGTACCGATTTGCGGATGGGACCGTGGTGGGGATCATTTCGTCCACGACGGCGCCGTTTTGTCGCGATTGCGATCGGGCGCGGCTGACCGCCGATGGCACCCTCTACCGCTGCCTCTATGCCCAGCACGGGATCGACCTTCGCACCCCGCTCCGCGACGGGGGTGACGATGCCGCGATCCGGGAGATTGTCCGGGCGGCCTGGGCGGCGCGGACGGATCGCGGTGCGGAAGAGCGCACGGCGATGGGTGCCCGCGGGATCCTGGTGCCATTGGAGGGACTCCGGGCGGACCCGCGCAAGGAAATGCATGTCCGGGGCGGCTGAGCAACTTCCCGGCGGTTGGTGCGTAATGCTGTTGTTGGTGGTGTTGCCAAGTGGCGGCACCTTCCCGATCCCCCCTCACTCGTGGTGATGCTCTTGTCGATTTCTTTCCGTACCAGCCAGACGATGCTGTTGACGGCGCTCGTCGCCCTCGGGGCCTCAGCGGCCGCCGCACAGGGCCCGCTGCCGCTCAAGTACAAGGGGCCGATGACGACGCCGGCGATCACTGCCGGCGACCTGATGACCCGCCTCTACATCTACGCCGACGACTCGATGATGGGCCGTCGTTTCGGCACCGAAGACAACATTCGCGCGACCGCCTACATCGAGCGTGAAGTCCGGCGCCTCGGGCTCCGTCCGGGTGGCGACAACGGCACCTTCTTCCAGAACCTGACGACCTTCGGCCGCACGATCGACCCTGCCAGCACGGCCTCGGCGGGCGGCACGGCCTTGGTGGTCGGCAAGGATTTCATGGGGACGCAGATCGGCAACCGTTCGGGTACCGCGATCTACGGCGGGATGCGTGGCGACTCGGTCAGCCCGGAACAGATCAAGGGCAAGGTCGTCATCGTTACCACGCCGCTCGCCAGCGGCGGAGCGCAGGGAGGTCGGGGCGGGGCCATGCCGGTCTCGCCGGCACTCTACGCGAGCGCCGCGGCGCTGGTGATGGTCGGCCCCGCAACGCTCCCCGTCGCCGCCCCGAGGGCAACGGTGACCGACAACCCGGCGTCGCTTGTTGGTGCCCCGGTCTCGGAGACCTCCCCGCTGCAGCTGACGATCACGCCGCGTGTCGCCGAGCTGCTCTTCGGCAAGCCGATTGATCAGGTGGCGAAGGGGACCGAGGGCGGCGTGCTGGCCGCCAACGTCAATTTCACCGCCGCGCCGGTCCCGACCCGCAACGTCGTTGCGATCCTGCCGGGGACCGACCCGACGCTGAAGTCGCAGTACGTGCTCATTGGCGCGCACAATGACCACATCGGCTACAACAATCGTCCGGCCGACCACGATTCGCTCAAGGCGTTTGCCGAGGTCTTCCTGATCCAGGGCGCCGACAGCCGTCCGACCCCGGAGTCGCTCAAGGATCCGGTGAAGTGGGCGATGGTGAACGGCAAGATCGCGGCGGCGCGACGGATCCGTCCGACGCAGCGCCCCGACTCGATCTCCAACGGTGCCGACGACGACGGCTCGGGCAGCGTCACGGTGCTCGAAGTCGCCGAGGCGTTCGCGAAGGGAACCATCAAGCCGAAGCGCTCGGTGATCTTCATCTGGCAGACGGGCGAAGAGTCGGGGATGATCGGGTCCGGCTTCTTCGTCGACCATCCGACCGTGCCGCGCGATTCCATCGTCGCGGCGGTCAATATGGACATGGTCGGTCGTGGTTTCCCGTCGGACGTGACCGGCAGCACCAAGAGCGGCGGCCTGATCTACGGCGGCCCTGGCTACCTGCAGCTCGTCGGGTCGCGCCGGCTCTCGAAGGAGTACGGTGATCTGGTCGAGACGGTGAACAAGGAAGGGAAGCACGGCTTCACCTTCGACTATGAGATCGACGCCGACGGCCACCCGCAGAACATCTACTGCCGCAGCGACCACTGGAGCTACGCCAAGTACGGCATCCCGGTCGTCTTCTTCACGACGGGCGGGCACTCGGACTACCACCAGGTGACCGATGAGCCGCAGTACATCAACTACAGCCACATGGCTGATGTGGCGAACCTCAGCTTCGACGTCGTGCTGCGTGCGGCCAACCTCGATCACCGCGTGCTGATCGACAAGGCGGGGCCGTTCAACCCCAAGGCGCGCTGCCAGCAGTAGCCGTCGGCAGGTCGCGCACAACGGCCCGGTCGTCTCGCGATGGTTGCGGGATGGCCGGGTTTCGCGTTCTCTTCAGCAGTGCCACTTTCCATTTCCCGCAGCCCGGGCTCCGCATGCCGCTCCATATCGCCCTGCTCGAAGCCGTTCCCGCCGAGGTCACCGGCGCGGTAGCGCGTGAGTGTGGGGCCGTCGATGCCTCGCTCCATCTGATCGGACCACTGACCTTCGCCGCCGATGCGGCCGCCTTCCGTACCGCCGGCCCCAAGGATTGGGACGCGCTCGATTGGTGGCTGCATCCGGGGTGGCGCGCGTTCCGCGACGCCATGAGCCGCGAGCGCTGCCTCTACTTTTCGGCCGATGCCGAGCGCGACGCAGCCGAGGCGCCATTCCGCGCCAACAGCGTCCTCGTCCTGGGTGATGCCGGACTGGCGCTTCCCGAGAAGATTCGGGATAAGTATCCCGAGCGGATCTACCGGTTGCCGCGTCTCGCCGGGAAGGTGCCGGGCGACCTGGCCGGTGCCACCAAGGCCCTGCTGGCCTTTGCGTCGAAGCGGATCGGGGACGGCACGGCAGCCACGCTGGCCGCGCCGAAGGCTGAACGACCGCGCAGCCGCGCGCGGCGGCGGTAGCACTTCGGGCCCCCGGTTGGGGGGAATGTCCCGGCCGATTACGTTTCCGAGGCTGACACGCCGAGCGGATACGATGTCCGCGCCGCGGTCAGGACCCTCTGGTCGGGAAGGCCCATGTTCGAGAAGATCACAGTGGTCGGTGCCGGCAACGTCGGCGCCACCGCAGCCCAGCGAATCGCCGAGAAGCATCTCGCGCGCACCGTGGTGATGGTGGACGTGGCCGAGGGGATCCCGCAGGGCAAAGCCCTCGACCAGTGGCAATCGGGCCCGGTCGAGGGCTTTGATGCACGGGTCGTCGGCGCCAACGACTACTCGCTCGCCGCGGGCTCGGAACTCTTCGTCGTCACGGCCGGCATCGCCCGCAAGCCGGGGATGAGCCGCGACGACCTCGTCAAGACCAACGCCGGCATCGTTCGCTCCGTCGGCGAACAGATCAAGCAGGTCGCCCCCAATGCGATCGTCATCGTCGTGTCCAATCCCCTCGACGCGATGTGCTACGTGATGCGTCAGGCGACCGGTTTCCCGCGCGAGCGGGTGATCGGCATGGCCGGCGTCCTCGACACCGCCCGCTACCGGATGTTTCTCTCCGAGGCGATGGGGGTGTCGGTCGAAGACATCCAGGCGATGGTCCTCGGCGGTCACGGCGACACGATGGTGCCGCTGATCTCGTACACCACCGTCTCCGGGATCCCGGTCACCCAGTTGCTGACGCCCGAGGTCCTCGACCCGATCGTCCTCCGGGCGCGGAACGGCGGTGCCGAAATCGTGGCCCACCTGAAGACCGGCTCGGCGTATTACGCCCCGAGCGCCGCCGCCGTGCAGATGGTCGAGTCGATCGTGCTCGACAAGAAGCGCGTCCTGCCGTGCTCGGCGTGGCTGCAGGGCGAGTACGGCCTCACGGATGTCTACTGTGGCGTGCCCTGTGTCCTCGGACGGGGCGGCCTGGAGCGCATCATCTCGATCACGCTGACCGACGACGAACGGACGGCACTGCACGCCTCGGCGGAATCGGTCCGGTCCATCCAGGCGATCGTTTGAGCGCCCGATGAATCGACTCCACGCACTCTGGCAGACGGCGATCGGGAAGAAGATCGCCATGGCGGTGAGCGGACTCCTGCTGGTCGGGTTCCTGATCTCGCATATGGCGTCCAATGTCCTGATCTTCATCGATCCGGCGAAGCTGGATCATTACGCCGAGTGGCTGCGCTCCTTCGGGGCTTTGCTCTGGGTGGCGCGGGCCGGGCTGTTGGCGATGGTCGGCATCCACATTGTGGCGGCCTACCAGCTCACGCAGATGGCGCGTCGTGCCCGGCCCGAGGCCTACAGTCAGGCGGAGCGGCGCGTGTCAACGTATGCCGCCCGCACCATGCGCTGGGGTGGCGTGCTGATCCTCGTCTTCATCGTCTATCACATTCTCCACTTCACGACCGGGACGCTGCATCCGGACTTCCATCCCGGGGAAGTGGGGCGCAATCTGGTGCGCGGGCTGCAGGTACCGTGGACGGCCGCCTTCTATGCCGTGACAATGGTCGCCATCGGCGCCCACTTCTGGCACGGCATCTGGTCGGTGTTCCAGACCCTCGGGCTCAACCACCCGGCCTGGAATCGTACCCGCGCCACCCTCGCGGTCGGGCTCACGCTGCTCGTGGCCGGCGGCTTCCTCTCCATCCCGCTCGCCGCCCTCTTCGGGCTCCTGCGCTGACCTCCGGGGTAGCACTGTCATGACTCTCGACGCCAAGCTCCCGGCCGGACCCCTCGACGCGAAGTGGGACCGCCATCGCGCCAATCTGCGGCTCGTCTCGCCGGCCAACAAGCGCAAATTTCACGTGATCGTCGTCGGCTCCGGGCTGGCCGGCGCCTCAGCCGCCGCCTCGCTCGCCGAGCTCGGCTACCAGGTCTCCTGCTTCTGCTTCCAGGACTCACCGCGCCGCGCCCACTCGATCGCCGCCCAGGGCGGGATCAACGCCGCCAAGAATTACCAGAACGACGGCGACTCGATCGAGCGCCTCTTCAAGGACACCATCAAGGGCGGAGACTTCCGCTCGCGGGAAGCCAACGTCTACCGACTCGCGCAGGTGTCGGTCAACATCATCGACCAGTGCGTGGCGCAGGGCGTCCCGTTCGCGCGCGACTACGGCGGCATGCTCGCCAATCGCTCGTTCGGTGGTGCGCAGGTCGCGCGCGACGATGCCGCGCGCGACGCTATCGACCAGGATCACGTCCACCATCTCGGTCAGCGTGTGCATCGCGATCGCACCCTTGCCGACCTGCTTCTCGAGCGCCTGATACGCACCGAGCAGCAACTGCTGGCCGGTCTGACCACGGGCGTAGAAGGTCCGGCTGACCTGCGCGCCGCCGAATGAGCGGTTGGTGAGCAGCCCGCCATACTCGCGCGCGAACGGCACGCCCTGCGCCACGCACTGATCGATGATGTTCACCGAACACTGCGCGAGGCGATACACGTTCGCCTCGCGTGATCGGAAGTCACCGCCCTTGATGGTGTCGTAGAACAGGCGCTTGATCGAGTCGCCGTCGTTCTGGTAATTCTTGGCTGCGTTGATGCCACCCTGCGCTGCGATCGAGTGCGCACGCCGTGGGGAATCGTGATAGACGAAGCACGACACCTTGTAGCCGAGCTCCGACATCGTCGCTGCCGCCGATGCCCCGGCGAGACCGGCACCGACGACGATCACCGAATATTTCCGCTTATTGGCCGGGTTCACGAGCTTCATGTTGAAGCGATGCGAATCCCACTTCTGCTCGAGTGGACCCGACGGGATCTTGGACTTCAGTTCCATATGCTGTGCGCCCGACTACTTG
>JBBQJU010000051.1:0-12263 GCA_038326215.1 Gemmatimonadales bacterium
CCATCCCGGATGCGGAGGAGGGCGCCAACGGCGTCGTCGCCGTCGCGCGCATAGCCGAGCACGTCGGCGTCGCCCGTGCCGACCACATCCACGGTCGCCGGGGTCTCCACCTGCTCGAGCCACTTGAGTGTGTCGCGCAGATCCTTGGCGCGTTCGAAGTCCTCGCGCTCACTGGCCTCATGCATCATGACCCGAATGCGCGCCTTGAGGTCAACGGTCCGCCCGTCGAGGAAGTCGGTGACCTCGTCGATCATTGCCCGATAGGAGCGCTCGCTCTGCCAGCCGACGCAGGGCGCCTTGCAGCGCCCGATGTGGTAGTCGAGACAGGGTCGCTCACGGCGATCCACGGGAATGTCGTCGGCGCAGGAGCGGACGGTGAACATCCGACGCACGAGGCCCAAGGTCCGACGCATGTCACCGACGTCAGTGTACGGGCCGTAGTACTTCGCCTTGGGGATGTCGCGGCGTCGGGTGGCGAGCACTCGCGGAAAGGGCTCGCCCAGCGTGACCGCGATCGAGGGGTAGGTCTTGTCGTCCTTCATCCGGACGTTGAAGCGTGGCTGGTACTCCTTGATCAAGTTGTTTTCGAGGAGCAGCGACTGCGCCTCGTTGAGGACCACGATCGTCTCGACATCGGCGATCCGGCGCTGCAACAGTCGGTGCTTCGGCGAATCGGGAAAGTCGGTGGCGAAGTAGGAGCGCACCCGGCTTCGGAGCTTCTTCGCCTTCCCGACGTAAAGCACCTCGCCCTCGGCGTCCCGCCAGAGATAGACCCCGGGGCCGTCGGCGAGCGTGTCGAGCTTCCGGGCCAGCGCCTCGGAGATCATCGCCGGACGCGGCGCACGAGGCGCGAGGTGATCACCGCCGCCTCGGGGATGTCCAGCGAGTGCGTGGCCAGCAGATAGGTGACGCTGAAGAGCGGGACGATGATCGCGGCCATCGGAAGCGGCGGGAGCGCGCCCAGCACGAGTCGCCCCCCCGTGGCAACCACCCCGGCCAGGAGCGCCGAACCCCACAGCTTGGCGAGCTCGGTCTGCGGCAACGAGAAGCGCCCGATGCGTCGGCAGAGTCCGCGACGAAGCATCATGAATTCCAGATGCCCCGAGAGCCCGGCGGTGGCGGTCAGGCCGACGGCGCCCCACTTCGGATCAATCCCCAGCCACCCCGGCACCAGCAGCGCGGCGACCGCGCCCAGGACCGTGGCCAGCCCCACCCGGATGAGCGCTGCGCGGAGTGGGGTGCGGGTGTCCCGAAGGGAGTAGAAGGCGGAGGCATACAGTCGCGCCAACGTGGAGGCGAGCAATCCCGTCGCGGAACCCGCGAGAACAATCCAGACATACTGCGAGTCCGCGGCGGTGAACTTTCCGCTCTGGTAGATCGCACCCGCCAGCACGCCGCCCAGGAAGAGAAACGCCACGGCGGAGGGGACGATGTAGAAAGCGAGCCGTTGCGTGGCCGCGTCGAGGCGCACGCGGAGCGAACCGGCGATGGCATCGGCATCGCCCCGCTCCCTCGACATCTCGGGCAGTTCCGCCGCCGAAATGGACATCCCGAAGAGCGACACCGGAAGGGTGTAGAGTACCTGGGCGGCTGCAAGCACGGCGACAGCGCTCGTGCCGAGGAACTGGGCGAGATAGAGGTCCACGAAGGCCACGAACTGCAGGGCACCTCGCGACAACAGCGCCGGCAGGAACGTCGACACCACAATCCCGACGTCCGTCGCGCCGCGCCAACTGCGGAACCAGATCGCGCCGCCCACCTTCCGAACCATCGGCCACTGCACAGCGACCTGCAGCAGTGATCCGGCCACCGACCCCCACGCGGCCCAAATCACCACGTGTTCCATCCCGCCGGCATCACCGGAATACAGCACCGTGCCGATGATCGAGAGGTTCCACACCACCGGCGCGGCGTAGGACAGCAAGAAGCGGCGATGCGAATTGAGAACGCCGAGGCACCACGCGGAGAAGACGAGCAGCCCTGCGCCCGGAAAGAGGATACGGATCAACTGCTCCATGAGCCTGCGCTTTTCGCCCGTCCACTCCGGCGCCAGGACATCGGCGATGCCGGGCGCCGCGAGCACGCCGCCGATAACGATCAACGCGACGACGAGGGAGAGAATGCTGAGGACGGCTCCGGCGAGTCGACGCGCCTCGTCCTCACGCCCCTCCCCGAGCAGGCGCGAGTAGCTCGGGATGAACGACGCGGAGAGCGCCCCTTCGCCGAAGAGATTTTGGAGCAGGTTCGGGACGCGGAAGGCCGCGGCAAAGACGTCGGCTGCGTCCGTGAGGCCGAGGTAATGCGACAGCACCCGCTGACGGACCAGCCCCGCGATCCGCGACAGCAGGATCCCGGTTCCGACCAGCACCGACCCGCGATTGCGCTGGGTCACCGCTCCTCGGGCGGCAGCGCCCGCCGCGGCCGCGCACCGTCGTCCAGCAACCGCTGCAGGAACTGATTCTCCTCCCGAAGTTCATTGACGGTGTGCTGCAGGATCTCGACGTCCCCTTCGAGCAGGTCGAGTCGCTTGGTCAGCTCACTGATCACGGCGTCGCGGCGCGTACCCGGAGTCGGTTCCCGCTCGAGTCGCCGACCGAGGGCCCGGCCGATCGGCGAATCGACAATCAAGGCGACGATCGGAATGCAGAGCGCCACGATCAGGACCACGGAGATGAGACTCATGCTGGCCACTCGGCAGCCCAGGCGTCGGTCGCAGCCACGATTCGCTCGAGCCATTGCTGGCCATACCGCGCCAGGAAGGTTGCGGCGGTCAGGTGCCGCTCCTGGGGTGCGCCACCCGGCCGAAGTGCATCGAGGACGCGACGCAGCTGCGCGTGCGCGATATCATCGCGCTTGCGGAGGTGTCGCTCGAAGAGCCGTTCGAGATCGTCGACGACGGCCGTGAGCCTTCGACCGCGTCCAGCCACCGCGCGGTCGAGCACCGGGTCGAGGGCGTGACCCTCCTCCCCCAGAACGCGCTCGGCCAGGGTGATCGCCGCCCGTAGCGCCGCCACCTGCGTTGTGACCGCTGCAGGGAGGTCACGCCGCAGAATCGCGCGTGCCAGCGTCCCATCGTCCGCGAGGACGGCCTTTGCGGTCACACCGAGGCGCTCAAGGAGCCGTTGCACCCAGGGCTCGACCAGCGTTCCGCCCCAGCGCGGCACCGGCGTCTGCGGCGTGGCGCCGAACGCGGGGTAGAGCGCGGCGGCCTGCCGCGTGAGGTAGCGATACTCTCCTGGCCCCGCGACGTAGGCGACAGTCGGCAGGATGCGTCGCTCGACCACGGGGCGCAACAGCACGTTGGCGGAGAAGGCCCCGGGCGAGGACTCCAGCATCCCGTCGAGTTCGGCCATGGTGAAACGGTCGCCGCTCCGGCGCGCGCGGAACCCGCTTCCGTCGACCAGCAGCCGTTCCCGTCCTGCCGCCGTCTCGAGGAAGACCAGCGTGGCCCCATCACCTGCCCGGATTCCGGTGCCTGCATCCGGCAACGCGGCGAGCATCCCGTCGAGTGCGGTGGCCTCGTGGAGCGCCTGTGCCAGCACCGGCCGCTGCGCCACCTTGACGGCCGCATGGGTCGCGTCGAGGCACGCCACGCCGTAGGGGCCGAGCACCTCGGCGAGCGCCCCGGCATAGGCCCCGTGAATCGTGGCGCCGTCGACATAGTGCCGCTCGAGCCACGCCATCGTGGCGTCCCGGTTCGGGCCCGGGGGCAGCGTCCGCGCCAGCGTGGCCAGCCCCTCGGCAATGCGCACCGGGAGCAATTCACGGGACATCGGGTGCTGGACGGCCTCGTTGGCACGTGCTGGAAGACTCCAGCCATCCAGCCGTCCCTCGCCATCAAGCCATGCCGCGCTGCTCGCCTCGCGATGGTCGTGGTCGTCGCCGGCGAGCCAGAAGAGCGCCACCACCGGTCGCTGCCACACGGTCTCCAGACGACGTGCCAATGCGGCCGCAGCGAGCGCCTTGTGGATGGTGTAGATCGGGCCGGTGAAGAGTCCTGGCTGCTGGCCGGTAGTGACAACCATCGCGCCCGGCGCATGCAGGCGTGCCAGCAGCGCCTCGCGCTCGGCGCACGGCGCAATCGCCGCATCCAGCGTCCGCTGCCAGGCGGCGGTTGTCGGGAAGAGCGGCGGAATTGGGGCGGGCGCGCCGCCCAGCAGTCGCAGGTCGTCGGTCACGTGGTGCGCTCACCGCGGTGATAGGGCTCGCCCCGGAGAATCGTCCCGGCGCGGTAGAGTTGCTCGACCACCACCACCCGGGCGAGTTCGTGGGGGAGGGTCAGCGGGCCCAGACTCCAGCGTGCGGCGGCGCGGGCCCGCACCGCCTCGGAGACGCCCTCCGCGCCGCCGAGGACAAACGCTCGATCACGCGCGGCGAGGCGCCACCCGTCCATCTGGAGGGCCAACGTCTCGCTCGACCATTCGGTGCCGCCGACATCGAGCAAGATGACATCGGAGGCGGCGGGGAGCGCCTCCAGCAGGCGCTTCCCTTCCTCCTCACGCTGGCGAGCCGGTGACCCGGCACGGCCCGCTTCACGCACCTCGCGCTCCTCGACCGGCAGATGCCGGCCGAGGCGACGGAGGTAATCGTCGCAGACCTCACGCAGCGCGGGACGCAGCTTCCCGACCGCAACGAGGGTCCACTGCATCAGGCATAGAGCCCGCGCATGCGGTGCATCGACGCCACCCGGTCGATCGACAGCATGTACGCGCCGATGCGCATCGAGACGTCATGCTCGGCAGCCATCGCGGCCACCTCGTCGAAGGCGTTGACCATGATCTTCTCGAGACGCTCGTTGACGGTCGCTTCGTCCCAGAAATAGCCGCCGCGGTCCTGGACCCACTCGAAGTACGAGACGGTCACGCCGCCGGCATTCGCGAGGATGTCGGGAATCACGTAGATCCCCTTGGCGTCGAGGATCGCGTCCGCCTTCGCGGTGGTCGGCCCGTTGGCGCCTTCACAGATGATCTTCGCCTTGATCGAGCCGGCGTTCTTGCTGGTGATCACATTCTCCAGCGCGGCCGGCACCAGGACGTCGCACGGGAGCTCCAGGATCTCCTCGTTGGAGACCGGCTTCCCCTTCGGGTAGCCCTCGAGGAACTTGTTCGTCTTGACCCAGGCGAGGCAGTCGTTGACGTCGAGCCCCTTCGGATTGTAGACACCGCCGCTCTTGTCGGAGACCGCGACCACCTTCATGCCGGCCTCCTGCATCAACTGCGCGGCAATCGACCCGACGTTGCCGAAGCCCTGCACGACGACGGTGGCGCCCGCGACCTTCATCTTCTTGCGCTGCAAGGCACGACGCGTCACGACAAGACAGCCACGGCCCGTCGCCTCGCGACGACCCAGCGAGCCACCCATCGCCACCGGCTTGCCGGTCACCACTGCCGTCACGGTGTGGCGCTTGTGCATCGAGTAGGTATCCATGATCCACGCCATCACGCGCTCGTTGGTGTTCACATCCGGCGCGGGGACGTCGGAGTCGGGGCCGAGCAGGTCGATGATCGCGGAGGTGTAGCGGCGGGTGAGGCGCTCGAGTTCGCCGGCCGACATCGAGGTCGGATCGCAGATCACCCCACCCTTCGCCCCGCCGAAGGGGAGGTTGACGACGGCGCACTTCCACGTCATCCATGCCGCCAAGGCCTTCACCTCGTCGACCGAGACGTTCATGTCGAACCGGATGCCGCCCTTGGCCGGCCCGCGCGAGGTATTGTGCAGCACGCGGAGGCCGGTGAAGACCTCGATCTCGCCATTGTCGCGCATGACCGGGATCGACACGATGAGCTGCTTCTCGGGGGCGCGCAGCACCTTGTAGAGCCCAGGCTCCAGCTTGAGGCGACGGGCCGCGTCGTCGAACCGGGTCATCATCGCCTCGAACGGATTTTCCTCCGAGGCGAAGCGACGATCCTTGTCCGGCGAGATAATTTCATTTGACTTGCGCGTCTTCGAGCTAGCCATGGTGTCAGACTCCGGTCCGCGAGGGACCTCAGGGTTCGGTGGTCAGGCGTCGTGCCGGACCACTCGGTCGAGCGCGGACCGCAGGTCTGCCTCACCTGCCTCGAAGGTCACCGCGAGCCGGGCAACCAACGGCTCGGGGACAGAGGCAGGCCAGCGGTCGCGCAACTTGACGGCATCCTTCGCCGTGATCACAACGTGGTCGGCTCGGCGCGCCGCATGGGCAAGCCAGGCGACGTCCTCGTCGCGGAACTGGTGATGATCCTTCCAGGTTGCCACCTGCACCTGCGCCCCCGTGCGCTTGAGTTGCGTCACAAAGGCTTCCGGGTCGGCAATCGCACTCGCGGCCACGACGCGCTGCCCGTCGAGCACGCCGATCGGCTGCTGCTGCCCGCTGGTCAGTCCCTCGAGCAGGGCGAGGTCGAGGCGCACGATCGCGACCGGCCCGGTCACGCGCGGCGCCAGCCGGGCCGCCAACTCCTGCGCCGTTTCCGCATCAGCCCGCTTGCGCGTGATGATCAGACCGTCCGCGCGCGCCAGCGCCCCGAAGCCTTCGCGCCATGGGCCGGCGGGGAGCCGCCACGGCACCGCCCGACTCGTCTCGGCGCTGACCAGACAGAGGTTGAGGTCACGCAGCACGTCGAGCCGCTGAAACGCGTCATCGAGCACCAGCACATCCGCCCCATGGGCGAGGGCGATCGCGGCCCCGGCACGGCGATCCGGATTGGCCACGACGATCGCCTCGGGAACCGCTTCGCGATGCACCAGCGTCTCGTCCCCGCCGACTCCACGGAGCAGGATGCCGGGCCGGTGGCCTCTTGAGACATAGTGCGAGGCGACCCATCCCGCCAGCGGCGTCTTCCCCGATCCACCCACCGACAGATTCCCGACGGCCACGCTCGGCAACGGCAGGGTGTGCTGCGCCAACCATCCCCGTGCATACAGCGCCTCCCGCACCGCCATCCCTGCGTGCCAGAGGCCGCTGGCCGGCACCAGCGCCGCGCGAGCGGTGCTGGCACCGAGTGAACGCGCCGTCCACAGCCAGCGTACCGCCCGGTGGCCATCGCGCTTCCTCGTCGCCGGCATCAGGCCACCATCTCGCGTTCCAGTGCTTCGAGCGCCGCGGCGGCGTGGGCGACGCCGGCCCCGAGGCCGTCCTCACCAGCCGCGATGGTGAACGGCTCGCCGTAGCCAACCTCGACCCGCGTGAAGGGCTTCGGGAGGACGGTCCGATCCCAGGAGTGCGAGTGCCACCCGGAGCGGACCACGGCGTGGAGCGGCACGATCGGCGCACCGGCTCGCTGCGCGGCGCGGACGACGCCCGGCTTCACCACCCGCCGCGGCCCACGCGGGCCATCCGTCGCGAACGCCACCGACACCGAATCGTCGAGCAGCCGAACGGCCTTGAGAAAGGCGCGCACCGCACCTCGGGAGGAGGACCCCGGAATGCACCGGTAGCCGAGCCGGGTGGCGTAGTCTGCAAGCACCTGGCCGTCGCGACCCTGACTGACCACGATGCCGATCCCCCGCCCACGCTGCCACCACAGCAGTGGCAGGAGCGTCTCGTGCCACAGCAGGAAGACGACGGGCGTGTTGCCTTCCTGAAGGGCTGCCACGCGCTCCTCGCCATGGACGCGGAACCGCCAGGACGCCGCAAGCGCAGAGACCAGTGGCTCGACGACCCAACGCAGGAGGAGCGGCGGCATGGGGATCTTCATGCGGCGAGCACACCGGCGGCCATTTCAGCGACCCGGCCATTGGCTCCCGGCCCGCCGACACGCCTGCGCACCTCGGCCAGCCCCGCGCGCTGGGCCAGACAGGCAACGCTCGATGGATCCAGAAGAGGCGCAATGGCTGCGACAAGCCGTGCCGGCGTGGCGTCATCTTGCAGCAACTCCGGCACCACCTCCCGGTCGGCGATCAAATTCACCAGTGACACCCACTTCACCGTGATCATCCGTTGGGCCAGTCGATAGGTGAGTGGATGCACGCGATAGGCGACCACCATCGGCACGTCGGCCATGGCGGCCTCGAGCGTCGTGGTGCCCGACTTCGCCAGCACCGCATCCGCCGCCGCGAGGATCCGGGAGGAGTCGTCGCGGATCAACCGCATGCCGTCGGCCCCTGGATAGCCTCCCCACTCGGTGGCCGCAACGAGCACCTCCTGACAGGCCCCACTTGCCAGGAGCTGTTGCGCCGCCTCGCGATAGGCCGGCCAGAGTCGGCTGATCTCGCCCGCGCGCGAGCCCGGAAAGAGCGCGAGCGTGCGCGCCCCATCGGCGAGACCGAAATGCGCGCGGGCATCGGCTCGCGTTGGCGGGGCCTCACGGTCGGCGAGTGGATGCCCGACATAGGTCGCCTCCACTCCCGCAGCCGCAAAGAAGGCCTCCTCGAACGGAAGGATCACCGCGAGTCGGTCGACCGCCCGCGCGAGCCGCGCCGCGCGCTGGGGCCGCCACGCCCAGAGCTGGGGCGCGATGTACCAGAGCACCGGGACGCCGTGGCGCTTCGCCGCCTCCGCCAATCGGAGATGGAAACCAGGATAGTCCACGGTGATGAGGAGATCGTAGCGGCCGGCGCGGAAATCGGCGGTAAGCATTCGGAAGAGTCGCAGGTGCGCAGGGAGCTTGTCGATGGCTTCCACCAGCCCCATCGCGGCCAGGCCGTCGATCGATCGTCGCATGACGACCCCGGTCCGAGCGGTGTGCGGACCGCCGACGGCTTCGATCACGGCGCCTGGAAGCCTGGCGCGCAACGCCGTGACGATCCGGGCGGCATGCAGGTCGCCGGAGGGCTCTCCCGCCGTGACCAGGATCCTCGGGGTCATCGCCCCAGCGCAGGCTGAGGCGAGCGCTGGACGGCCGCCGTCACCTCCAGTGCGAGCGCCAAGGCGGCACGGCCCTCCGCGCCCGTCACGATCGCCGCGCGCTCACCGCGCACGGCAGCGACAAATGCGGCCAGCTCCAACCCGAGTGCATCCGCCTCGGGCGCCGTCAGTGGAATCGTCTCGACGATCTCCTCGATGCTGCTGCCCATGCCCGGGCGCCAGCCATCCCGGAGTCGCATGAACGCCCCGCTCCCCTCGGCGAGATCGATCGAGATGTAGCCCGACGGCTGAAAGACCCGCAAGCGGCGCACTCGATCGCGCGCCACGCGCGACGCCGTCATCGAGGCGACCACGCCGCCAACGAATTCGACGCGGGCGTTCACCATGTCGAGGTGCGGCGAGAGGATCGAGACGCCATTGGCCCGGACATCCTGCGTCGGGGCCCCGCCCACGAGGTGGTTGGCAAGATCCAGGTCGTGGATCATCAGGTCGAGCACCACCGCGACATCGGTGCCCCGCGGCTGAAACGGCGCCAGCCGGATCCCTTCCACGAACACCGGGCGCTGCAGCACGGTCTGCGCCGCACGCACCGCCCGGTTGAACCGCTCAACGTGCCCCACCGCCAGCACGACGCCCTGACGCGCCGCCTCGGCCAGAAGCGAGTCGGCCTCGGCGAGCGTCACCGCGATGGGCTTCTCCATCAACACGGCGACGCCGCGACCGAGACACTCGAGACCGACCTGGTGGTGATACGACGTCGGCACCGCCACCGAGACGGCGCTGACTTCGCCGAGCAGCTCCTCGAGCACGGCGAAGGGGCGGCAGCCGACCTCGGCGGCGACGAGCGCCGCGCGGGCCGGGTCCGCGTCATAGACGCCGACCAGTGAGGCGCCGTGCATCGTCGCGTAGTGCCGGGCGTGGTGCCGGCCGAGCGCACCGACCCCCACGACCCCGACCGGGATAGGGGCGGTCACGCCGGGACGCCGCGCTGCGACGAGGAGACGAACTCCACAAAGCGCTCCACTTCCGGGATGGCCGGGAGTTCGGTTCGCGCGCGTTCGAGTGCCTGACCGAGATTGAAGTCGGAATTGAAGAAGAGCCGATACGCCCGCTTCAGTGCCGCGATGGTCTCCGGCGGGAACCCCGAACGCTGCAATCCGATCGAGTTCAAACCGTAAAGTTCCACCGGGTTGCCGACCGCCTTCACGTAGGGCGGAATATCCTGGCTGACGCGCGTCGCGCCGCCGATGAAGCAGTGCGCCCCGATCGTGGTGAACTGGTGAACGGCGACCAGCCCGGACAGTGCGGCGCGATCCTGGATGGTCACGTGCCCGGCCAACTGCGATCCATTGGCGATCGCGACCCCGTCACCGATGTGGCAGTCGTGGGCACTGTGCACGTAGGTCATGATGAAGCAGCGCGCGCCGACGATGGTCTTGCCGGTCGCTGCGGTGCCGCGGTTGATGGTCGAGTACTCCCGGATGATGGTCCCGTCGCCAATCTCGACCCAGGTCTCTTCATCGCGATACTTCAAATCCTGCGGCGGGCTGCCAAGCACCGCGCCGGTGCCGATCTGGATCCCGTCGCCGAGCAGGACATTGCGCTCGAGGGTGACGCGCGCGCCGAGACGGCAGCCGTCGCCGACGGTGACGTGCGGTCCGATGATCGTGAAGGGGCCGATCTCGACATCATGTCCGATCGTCGCCGCCGGGTCGATGATCGCCGACAGGTGGATGCGTTGGGTCACCGATCCACCACCGTCGCCAGCATCTCGGCCTCACACACGACGCGTCCCTCGACCAAGGCCTGCCCCTTCATGCGACAGGTCCGTCCGCGGAATTGCAGCAACTCGAGCTCGAAGCGGAGCTGGTCGCCCGGCACCACTGGCCGGCGGAACTTCACGCCGTCCAAGGCCGCGAAGTAGACCACCTTCGAACCCGGGTCTTCGAAGTTGTCCATCAACAGCATCCCGCCAGCCTGCGCCATCGCCTCGACGATCAGGACGCCGGGCATGATCGGATGCCCCGGGAAGTGGCCCTGGAAGAACGGCTCGTTGATGGTGACGTTCTTGATCCCGACCAGACGCTTGCCCGGCTCGATCTCGAGGACACGATCCACCAGCAGGAAGGGATAGCGGTGCGGCAGGACGTCCATGATCGCCGTCACATCGAGCCGGCGCGGGTCGGCGCGCAGCGCGAGCCGGGCGAGGGCGCGCGCCAGGGCCAGATTGCCCTGGTGGCTGGGACGCTCGGCAATGATGTGCCCCTCGATGCGGGCACCAAGGAGCGACAGATCACCCACAATGTCGCCGATCTTGTGGCGCACAAATTCATCCGACCAACGGAGGGTCCCCGACGCGATCCCCGTCTCGGACAACACGACGGCCACCTCGGGGGTGGCACCCTGCAGCAACCCGCGCGCCTGCAGCGCCGCCACCTCATGGACGAATCCGAACGTGCGCGCCGGTGCAATGTCGCGACGGAATGTCTCGGGGGTGATCGCCACCGACAACGACTGTCGCCCGATGCTTGGGTGACCCCACTCGATCGTCCCGGTGATCTGGAAGGCGGCGGCCGGCGCGACCACATACCGGGCATCGCCCTCTTCCACGGTGAAGGGCGTGGTCACTCGAATCACGACCGGATCGCCCTCCTGGTCCCGAACCCCAGCGCGGTCAATCGCCTCCATCCACGGCTGGAAGGAACCATCGAGAATCGGCGGCTCCGGGCCGTCAATCGTGATCAGGGCATCGTCGATCTGCTCGGCGAACAGTGCCGCGAGCAGGTGCTCGACCGTCTGCACCCCGGCGTTCCCATCAGCCAGTCCGGTCCGTCGCTCGGTGGCCTCGACCTGGGCCACACGGGCCGCCACAAACGGCGCGCCCGGTAGATCGGTCCGCTGAAAGCGGATGCCGCTCCCCGATTCGGCCGGGCCAAGCTGGACTGTCGTCTTCGCGCCGGTGTGAAGCCCGGTACCGGCGACGCTCGCCGTCCCCGCCAGAGTGCGCCTAGCCATCGTCCTGCTCCTCTGCCGCGGCGAGCGCCTCGAGTGCGCCGACATGCGGTGTCAAGCGATAAAGGGCGGCCATGGCGCGCAGGAACTCGCGATGCGGCCGAGCCGGGTAGCCGGAGACCGCGGTCCCGGCCGGGATGGAGGCAATCACGCCGGCCTGGGCGCCGACCCGGGCATCATCGCCGATCGTCAGGTGGCCAGCGATCCCCGCCTGACCGGCGAGGATCACCCGGTCGCCGACCACCACGCTCCCCGAGATGCCGGTGCCCGCCATGACGAGGCAGTGCGCACCCAGTCGTACGTTGTGACCGACGTGCACGAGGTTGTCGATCTTGGTGCCTTGGCCAATCACGGTGTCGTCAAGCGAGCCGCGGTCGATGCAGCTCCCCGCGCCGACTTCGACGTCGTCCGCGAGGAGACAGCCACCTACCTGCGGGGTGCGCCGATGGCCGGCGACGTCCGAGTGGAA
>JBBQJU010000052.1:0-12141 GCA_038326215.1 Gemmatimonadales bacterium
GGCGTGTGGATGTAGATCCAGTTGTCGGGGAAGAGGTCCTCGGCCTCGAGGATCAATGCCACGACGAGAAAGTCGCGGTAGCGCAGCCCGTCGGCGGCGGTGCGCACCGCCGCCGGCGCGGCGGGCTCGAGGGCGCGGACCAGGGCGCGAAGGTCGGTCGTCGAGATGACATGATCGGCCGCCAGGGTGACCTCGCCGTCGGGGGTCGTGACGCGGACTCCGGTCGCGTGACCATCCGCCACGGTGATGGCGGTGACCCGGTGCTCGAGACGCACCTCGCTCCCGAGCGCGACCAGCCGGTCCCGGCAGGCCTCCCACATCTGACCCGGTCCGAGGCGCGGATAGCGGAAGGCATGGATCAGCGACTTGATCCCGGGGTCACGGCGCTGGATCGCGGTCGCGTTGAGGATCGCCTGCGCGAGCGACAGCCCCTGGATCCGCTGCGCCGCCCACTCGGCGCGGATCTCGGTACACGGGATGCCCCAGACCTTTTCGGTATAGGTCCGGAAGAAGATCTCGTAGAGGCGGCGACCGAACCGGTTCACGACCCACTGCTCGAAGGTCTCCTCGACCTCCGACGGCTGCAGGTGCGCCTTCAGGTAGCTGAGCACGATGCGGATCGCGCCGAGGAGGCCGAGACCGCGGAGTGCGTTGCCGGCGCGAAGCGGGTAGTCGAAGTAGGTCCCGTCATAGTGGATCCGCGAGAGCCGGGGCACCTCGAGGAACTCCTCGCCGAGCAGCTCGTCCCAGAGGGCTTGCACAGGGGCGATCTTGGTGAAGAAGCGATGGCCGCCAATGTCGAAGCGGTACCCGCGGTACTGGGCGGTCCGCGAGATCCCGCCGACGACCTGATCCGCCTCGAGGACGGTGACCGAATGGCCCGCCTTGGCGAGGAGGTAGGCCGCCGTCAGCCCGGCGGGCCCGGCGCCGATGACCACCACGCGATCGCCGGCCGCCAGCTGGGTGACGGCGCGCGCGGTGGGCGGGGCGGGGTTGGGGGTGGCCGTCGGCTCCAGGGATCGCTCGGGTGGGAGTGGGGGTACGGCGAAGATCGGATGGAATATGGGGCGCAGGTGGTGGCTTCTGCTTCGTCCGGGGGTTGGCTACTTTTGGCGCTTGCTCCCCGTAGTGACCAAAGGACGTTTCAAGGAGAAACACTGTGCTTTACTACGTCGGAATGGTGCTGGCTGGGCTCGGCGCTGGCGTGCTGATCGGCGCGCTCACCTATGTCACCATCATGCTCGGGCTGGTCATCACGTCGATGTTCGCCTTCACGGCGGGCCCGATCCTGGACAAGGTCCTCAAGGACTGACCGGCGGATCGTCCTCCGCCTTCGCGTCACGCTCCGGCGTTGCGGCGGCACGGAGGGCGCCTTCGAGGTTGATCTTCACGCCGGCCAGCAGTTCCCGCAGCCCGCGCACCTTGACCAGCAGCCCTCCTGCGCGGCGCAGCATCATCCCCATGTAGCCGAAGCCATCGCCGATCGGGGTCAGGTTCAGGGAACCGGCCTGGGCCTTGAGCTCGTCGCACATCCGGCCAAGGCCACGGACCTGGCTCTCGTCGGCCTGCATGGTGCTGATCAGCTCGATGATGCGGTTGGCCTTCTCGAGCTTGGGGGGCAACGATTCAAGCCAGGCGAGCTGGGCCTGCTGACGTGCAGTGAGTTTGGGGGCCATCACGCGCTCCTGCGGGTTGAACCTCAGGGTGGTGCTATCCGTAGTCTCGGCGTGCGGACCTCCCGCCGCCTCCGTCAAGATAGGGCTACGCGATGAAGATTTCGGACGTTTCGATCTCCCGACCAGTGCTGGCGACGATGGGCTCCCTCGCCCTGGTCCTCTTCGGCGTGCTCGGCTACCTGCGGCTGCCGGTCCGTGAACTCCCCGACATCGATCCGCCGATTGTCTCGGTCGAGACGTCGCTGCGCGGTGCCAATCCGCGGGTCATGGAATCGTCGGTGACCGACGTGCTCGAAGAGGAGCTGAGCACCGCCGAGGGGATCCGGACGCTGACCTCGTCGAGCAACGAGCAGCGGAGCAGCGTGCGGCTGGAGTTCGGGCTCTCGCGCGACGTCGAGTCGGCGGCCCAGGACGTCCGCGATCTGGTGAGCCGGGTGCGCGGCCGGCTTCCGGAGGACGTGGAGGAGCCGGTGGTGGCGAAGCAGGACGCCGATGCGCGTCCGTTCTACTACCTGGCGCTCACCTCGACTACGCTCGACCTGCTGCAGCTCAACGATGTGGCCGACCGGATCGTCAAGCAGCGGTTGCAGACCATTCCCGGTGTGGCACGCGCCCAGATCCAGGGTGAGCGGCGCTACGCCATGAAGATCTGGCTGGACCAGAACGCACTCACCGCGCGGTCGCTGACGGTGCAGGACGTCGCAGCGGCGATCCGGGCCCGGAACGTCGAGGTGCCGGCGGGGCGGATCGAGTCGTCGCAGCGGGAGTTCACCGTGCGCTCGCTCGGGGAGTTGCGCACGCCAAATGAATTCGCCGACCTCGTGGTGTCGAGCCAGGGCGGCGTGCTCACCAAGCTGCGCGACGTCGGCCGGGTCGAGCTCGGCCCGGCGAACGATCGTTCCGCGCTGCGATTCGACCAGACGCCGGGGATCGGGCTCGGTGTGATCCGGCAGTCGAAGGCCAACGTCATCGAAGTGTCGAAGGCCATTCAGGCGGCGCTCCCCTCGATCCAGGCGGCGCTGCCGCCGGGCGTGACGCTGGTGCAGGCGTTCGACCAGTCGGTCTTCGTCGAGCGCTCGATCCGCGATGCCCAGCGCACCCTCGTCGAAGCCGCGCTGCTCGTCGTCGTGATCATCTTTCTCTTCCTGCGCAATCTCCGGGCGACGATCATCCCCGCCTTCGCCATCCCCGCCTCCATCATCGCGACCTTCGCGGTGATGTCGGCGCTCGGCTTCTCGATCAACAACTTCACCCTGTTGGCACTGACGATCGCGATCGGCATCGTCGTCGATGACGCCATCATCGTGCTCGAGAACGCCTATCGCCATCAGGAGGAATTTGGCAAATCCCCCGAGCAGGCGGCGCGCGACGGCACCCGCGAGATCGGCTTCGCCGTCGTGGCCACCACCGCCTCGCTCATGGCGGTCTTCGTGCCGCTGGCCTTCCTGAAGGGCAACACCGGCAAGCTCTTCAACGAGTTCGGCATCGCGGTGGCCGGCTCGGTGTTCATCTCCGGCTTCGTTGCCCTGACGCTGACCCCGATGCTCTGCGCCAAGCTGCTGAAGGTGCCGCCCAGCCATGGGCGGATGTACCAGCTTCTCGAACGCGGCTTCGACGGCCTCTCGGCCGGGTACGCACGCGTGCTGACCCGTGCCTTGCGCCACCCCCTCACGGTGGTGGTCGGGATGCTCGCGCTGGTCGTCGGCGCGGCGCTGGTCTTCCAGACACTCAAGCGCGAGTTCATCCCGGCCGATGACCGCGGCGTGATCAACATCAACGTCGTCGGCCCCGAGGGCGCAACGCTGCAGTACACCGATGGCTACCAGAAACAGGTCGAGGCCATCCTCGCGACGATCCCCGAGGTCAATTCCGTCTTTTCGGTGATCGGGCGTGGCGGCTCCCCCAACGGCGGCTTTCTGGTCGCGCGGCTCAAGTACTGGGAAGACCGCGAGCGGAACATCGAAGAGATCATCGCCGAGCTGCGACCGAAGTTCGCCGCGATTGCCGGCGTGCAGATCTTCGCGTCCAACCCCTCGGCGATCGGCGGCTTCGGCTCACCCGTCCAGTTCATCGTGCGCCACCCCGACTACGACTCGCTGCTGGTGGCCAACACGCGACTGCTCGCGGCGGCCCGCACCATCCCCGGTCTGGTCAACGTCGATACCGACCTGAAGAACAACAAGCCGGAGCTGACGATCGCCTACGACCGTGATCGGGCCGACGACCTCGGCGTACCAATCGGCGATGTCGCCACGACGCTGCAGTCGATGCTCGGCGGCACCCGCGTCTCGACCTTCACGCGCGACTCGCGGATCTACGACGTCTTCCTGCAGCTCGATGCGGCCCGCCGAGCCACCCCGCAGGACATGGACCAGCTCTTCGTGCGTGGCCGGAGTGGGCAGCTGGTGCGGGTGGATGCCCTCGCCTCGATCACCGAGACCACCGGTCCGCGCGGGATCGCCCACTACGAGCGGGTGCGTGCCTTCACGCTCTCCGCCTCACTGGCGCCGACGCTCGCCCTCGGCGACGCGATCGATTCGCTCACGGCCATCGCGACGGCGCAGCTGCCGGCCAATACCACGATCGCCCTCGGCGGCGATGCCCGCGAACTGAGCGAGAGCGGCAACGAGCTGCTCCTCGCCTTCGGCCTCGCGATCCTCGTGGTGTTCATGGTGCTGGCCTCGCAGTTCGAGTCGATCGTCCATCCCTTCACCGTCCTGATGGCGGTGCCGTTGGCCGTGATCGGCGCGATCTTCACGCTCAAGCTTGCCGGGGCCACCATCAACCTCTACTCGCAGATCGGGATGATCCTGCTGGTCGGGTTGGTCACCAAGAACTCGATTCTGCTGGTGGACTACGCCAATCAGCTGCGGGCCAAGGGGATGGAGGTAGTGGAGGCGATGCTCGAGGCGGGACGAATTCGGCTGCGGCCGATCCTGATGACCTCGGTGGCCACCATCATGGGGGCGATCCCGATCGCGCTCGGTTCGGGCGCGGGCGCGACCGCTCGTCGGCCGCTCGGCTATGCCATCGTGGGCGGCATTGCCTTCTCGACGGTGCTGACGCTCTTCGTGGTCCCGGTGGTCTGGATGCTGGCCGAGCGGGGGCTCGCGCATCGACGCGCCATCCGGGCCGCCACGGCCGAATTCGCCGCGGTGGAGGCTCCATGATGGGAACCCTTCATCTGCTCGCGGCGCTGACGATGGCGCCGGTCGACACCCTGCCGGTCGTGACCCTGCGCGACGCGCTGCGGGAAGCCGTGCGCCTCGATCCGGCGTGGGTCCAGTCCGCCGGCCTGGTTGACAACGCCGAGTGGGCGCGGAAGGCGGCGCTGCTGGTGTTCGTGCTGCCAACGATCAATGCCTCGGCCGACTATTCCGAGCTCTCGACCACCCAGTTCAATATCGGCACCGGGCGTCCCGCGAACGCGCAGGGCCGCGCCTCGATCGATGCGCGCTATGAGCTGTTCAGCGGCGGCCGCAAGCTCTTCGGGGCCCGGCAGACCGGTGCTGACCTGGAGACGGCGCGCGCGGGCGAACTCGCGCAGCGCTATGAGACGGCGCTGAACGTGGAGCGGGACTACTATGACGTTCTGGGGGCGCGCGAGTTGCTCGATGTGTCGCGGGATCGGGCGGTGCGCGCCGCAGAGCAGTTCGGCACGGCGCGCGCCCGCGTCACCAGCGGCGCGACGGTGCCATCGGATTCCTTGCAGGTACTGCTCGAACAGCAGCGTGCCGAGGCCGAGGTGCTGCGTCGCGAGGCGGCATTGACCGTGGCGCGGCTGCAGTTGGGCCGCCGCATCGGTCGCGCGGTGCCGGTCGATGCGGCGCCAATCGACTCGACCACGCCGCCGGCGCTCTCGATCACGCTCGAGGAAGCGGTCACGCGCGCGGTGGAGCAAGGGCCGGCCTGGCGCGAGGCGCGGTCGGCCGAGCGGTCGAGCGAGGCACAGATCCGCGTCCGACAGGCGAGCTATCTGCCGACGGTCACGCTGACCGCCTCGCTCGGCAAGTTCGACGACAAGTTCTTTCCGACCCTCACCAACCGGCGCAGCATCGGCTTCGCGATCGCCCTCCCGATCTGGGATGGCGGGCAGCGCGAACTCGCCGTCCAGCGCCTCAAGACCAACCGCACCGTGGCTCGCGCGATCCGCGAGGACCTCGAACGCTCGGCGCGCCGCGATGTGACCGAGGCCTACACCGGCTACGACGTGTCGCGACGCGCACTCGAGTTGGCGCGCGCCGGCGTCGGCGTGGCCACCGAAATCCTCCGCGTGCAGGGTGCCCGCTACCGGGCCGGTGCCGCGACCGTGCTCGAACTGCTCGACGCGCAGGCCCAGCTGGTGCAGGCCCAGGCTGACTTGGTCCAGGCGCGCTACAGCGTCCGCCTGGCGCGTGCCTCGCTCGAGGTGATCCTCGGGCAACGACTGACCCCAGATTCTGACCGGAGTACCCCGTGAGCCGTCGTCCCCTGCTTGGATATGCCCTGCTGGCTCTGCTCGCTGCCTGTGGTGGCGCCGATGCCAAGGACGCCAAGGGCGGGCCGGGCGGTGGCCGCGGCGGCCCGCAGGTCCTGCCGGTCGAGGTGAGCGCCGCCTTCACCGACACCGTCATCGATGCGATCATCGCCACCGGAGAGCTCGAGGCGATGCAGCGGATCGAACTCCGTCCCGATGTCGAGGGACGTGTGGTCGGCCTCCTTGCGCGCGAGGGCGCCACCGTCGCCGCGGGCACGCCACTCCTCAAGATCGACGACGCCGAACTCAAGGCGCAGGTGGCTCGCGCCACGGCTGATCGCGACCTTGCCCGGCAGGCCCTCGACCGGACCCGTCTGCTGCTCGCCGAGAAGGCCGCGGCACCAGCCGACCTCGAACGCGCCGAAGCGTCGGCGCGCGCCGCTGCCGCGTCGCTCGATTTGCTCGCGCTCCGACTCGATCGCACCGTCGTGCGGGCGCCGTTTGCCGGCGTGGTCGGACAACGACTGGTCTCGATGGGCGACTTCGTCACCAGCCAGTCGCGATTGCTGACCCTGCAGACGGTGTCGCCGGCGCGGATCAACTTCGCCGTGCCAGAGCGGTACGCCGCGGACCTGAAGCTGGGGCAAGAGGTGACCTTCCAGGTGGCATCACTGCCCGGCAAGACCTTCACGGCGCGCGTCGACTTCGTCGATCCCGTCGTGACGCTGCCTGGGCGCACCATCACCGTGAAGGCGATCACCGCCAACAGCGGGGGCGCGCTGCAGCCCGGGATGTTCCTCGAGGCCCGGCTGGCGACGGCGATGCGCGCCAATGCGGTGGTGGTCCCCGAGGAATCGATCGTGCCGACGGCCGGTGTGACCTACATCTGGGTGCAGCAGGACAGCACCGTGACGCGCCGCGAAGTCGAACTCGGGGTCCGCTCCCCCGGCTTCGTTGAGATCCGTCGCGGCATCGAGGTCGGCGACCGCGTGGTTGTCGGCGGCCTCGAGCGACTGGTCGAAGGCGTGACCGTCAAGGCGATCACGGTCGAGCGCCGGCCGAAGGGCGCGCGCGAAGGGTGAGCATCCGCGCGGCGGCCTCTGCCCTCTGGCTCGTGCCGGCCGCGCTCGGCGCGCAGGAGGCCGCCACGCGGTGGGCGGTGCAGTTGCGCACTCCAGTGGGCGTCGAGTTCGCGGATCTGCGCCTCGATGGCCCCCGCAGTCGCATCCTCCTCGAATCCCATGACTCGCTGTTCCTCCCGCTCAGCAATCTGCAGCGTAGCGGCAGTCAACTGAGCTTCACCGTCGTCAGCCTCGGCCTCCGCGCCGAGCTCGATCTGTCGAGCGAGGGCACGACGATGCGTGGGGGGGCGCGTACCGCCGATGGTGGCGTCACGGCGTGGGAGGGAGAACTGATCCGCCCCGGCACCGCCCGCTGGCCGGTGCGGCCGCGCGTGCGCGTGCGGCAACTGGCGCTGGGGAGTCGGGCGAACGTCACCGTCATTCCCGCCAGCTGGGTCGCCGCGCTGCCCGACTCGATGCAGCTCGAGCGTGAGTACGTCGAGCTGGTGCGCCTGGCCGGCCTCCCCGCGGTGCGGGTCGACGAGCGCGCGAATCGTTCTCGTGGGATGGCTCTGGGCGCGGATGAGGCAACACGCACTGTGGTCCGGCGCCAGCTGCAGGCGATCGCGACGAGTCCCGCCGCTGACAGCACCTTTCGTCGTCTCTTCGTTGGTCCCAGCGGAGTGATCATCGACGTCCACGAGCGCGCCGACGCGCTGGCCCTGAGCCGCAGTCGTGGCAGTTACCAGCGCCCACTGGCCCTGCGTGGCCTGCGGCGACTGGGGTTGCTCGACGAGACGCCGGGGAACGACGTGGCACGGATGCGCGAGGTGACGCTGGCGTCATGGCCCGCCTGGTTTCGCGGCGACAGCGCGATGATCAAGGCCATGGCGCGGCTTGCCGTGGATGACCCCGACGCGCGTCGCAACCTGAACCTGCTGTTCGAGTGCTACCTCGACGCGATCCCGTGGTGGCGGGAGGCGGTACAGTGGTTGCTCGATCATCCGTGGCTGAGCACCCCGCAGGGAGCACGCACCCCAGCACAGTTGATGGCCGCCTTCTGGGGCGCGACGACGCTCACGACCCCGGTGCTCCTCCCGGAGCCACTCGGCGGCTTCGCCGCCACGCCACTGCTCGGCGGGGATCGTCTCGGGCGGCGCCTCCTCGCCCCCGCGAACGCGTCAGCCGCGGAATGGTTGGTGACCGAACGGCCGGCCGCCCTCGCCCTCTGGCATCGCCTCGCCTGGTCCGACACGCTGGCCTTGGGCACCGCGCAGGGCGAGGTTCCCCTCGTCGCCCCCGCAGCGGCGGCGGGCCTCGCGCCATTGCTGGCCGAGCGCGATGCGATCCGGATCGATCCCGGGATCATGCCGCTGCTCGCGGTCGCCACCGTGATCCACGAGTGGCACCATCTGCTCGCCACCGGGACGAGGCTCGATGCCCCGAACGGCGCCCTGCGAGAGGTCGGTGGGGTGCTCCGGCTTCGTGAGGAAGACCCCTGGCTGGCCGAGGGCTTTGCCGAGTGGGCCACCGAAATGACGCTGGCACCAGCGCGCGGTGCGGTGCCGCTCCTTCTCCTCCTCGACACCGAGAAGCGGATGGCGCTCTGGGGCGGAATGAGCGAGGAACCCCATGCGCTCGGCTATCGGCTGGTGCGGGCCGCGGCCGCGCGCCTTCCGATGGCGACCCGCCGCAGTAGCTTCGTCTCGCGACTGGACGAACCAGCCGCGCTCGCCCGCCTCGCTCACTTTTCCGCTGCCTCCCGCGGTGCCCCGCTGCTCCTGCGGCGCCCCGTCACGGCAGCGGTGGTCCCCGAGATCACTCTGACCTGGGATGCCGGCGTGGCCGATGCCGTCACCCGTCGCCTGCTGGTTCCTCCCTATCCTCCGGAGCATTGATGGCTCGCTCGCTTTTCTGGCTCGCTGGTGTCGCCCTTCTGGCCGCCGCGCCGCTTGCCGCACAGCAGACCGTCCCCGAGCGCACGGCCGGGGAACGGACGTCGAGTCATGCGGAGGTGCTCGCCTTCCTCGATTCGCTGGCGCAGCATGGCGCCGCGATCCGCGTCGGGACACTCGGCGAATCGCCGCAGGGTCGCCGCATTCCCTACGTCGTCGCGGCCCGCCCGATGGTGGCCGATCCGGCCGAAGCGAAGCGCAGCGGCAAGCCGGTCTTCTACATCCAGGGCAACATCCACGCGGGCGAGGTCGAGGGGAAGGAAGCGGTACAGCGCCTGCTCCGCGACATGACGCTCGGCCCGCTGACCAAGCTGCTCGACAGCGTCATCGTGGTCTGGGTGCCGATCTACAACGGCGACGGCAACGATGCCTTCGGCCCGGGCGAGCGCAATCGTGGCGGACAGAACGGTCCGGCTATCGTCGGCCTGCGCGCCAACGGCCAGGGGCTCGACCTCAATCGCGACTACGTCAAGCAGGAAGCGCCGGAAACGCGCGGTTCGCTGGCGCTGGTGGCAGCGTGGGATCCGGATGTCTGGATGGACCTGCACACCACCAACGGCTCGTACCATGGCTACGGCCTCACCTGGGCACCGGGGCTCAACCCGAACCAGACGCCGGCGAATATCTGGCTGCAGGACAAGGCGCTGCCTGAGATCCGCAAGCGCGTCCGCGATCGCCACACGGTCGAGACCTTTCCGTACGGCAACTTCCGCAACCAGCATCCCGACTCGCTGGTGCTCGGCTGGGACACCTACGAGTCGTACGCACGCTATGGCAGCAATTTGATGGGGATGACACGCGTGTCGATCCTCTCCGAGGCCTACAGCAACGATCCGTTGCTCAAGCGCATCGAGTCCACCTACGTCTTCATCCTCGAGTCACTCCGCTACATGGTCGAGAAGCAGGCCGACCTCCGCCGCGTGATGGCGGCGACTGTGGCGGCGCGTCCCGATTCGGTGGCCGTGCGCAGCGCCTTCGCGCCGCCGCGGATGGATACCGTTATCGCCGAGCTCACCAAGCAGGGCGAGGGCAACGGTGGCTTCTCGCGCCGTCAGCGGACCGGCGAGATGAAGAAGGTCTTCATGCCGGTGATCGATCGTTTCGTGGCGACGCGCAAGGAGGCGATCCCGGCCGCCTATGTCCTCGACGCCCAGTGGAGCGAGGTCGTCACTCTGTTGCGGCGCCAGGGGGTCGTGGTCGAGAAGCTGAGCCAGCCATGGACCGGGCAGAGTGCCCGCTTCCAGATCGACTCCGCGGTGACCGCGGCCCGTCCGTTCGAGGGGCACCGGGCGATGAAGGTTGACGGTCAGTGGCTCGCCCCGGCGGCGGACTCGCTCCCGGCTGGGACCTACCTGATCCCGACCAACCAGCGCCTTGGCATGCTGGCGGCTTTCCTCCTCGAGCCGGCCTCCGAGGATGGCTACACCACCTGGAACGCCTTTGACCGTGCCGTGCGGGCCCGCGCGAGCCATCCGGTGCGCCGCGTGGCCGCGCTGCCGAGCGTCCCGCGGGCGCTCGTCCCATGACCTCCGCAGAGTTACGGATGCTCAAACCGGGGGACGTAGCGCCAGATTTCGCCACGCAGGATTCCGAGGGTGCGCCGGTGACGCTCTCGGCTCTGCGCGGGGAGCGGGTGGTGCTCTATTTCTACCCCAAGGACGATACGTCCGACTGCACCGAGCAGGCCTGCGGCTTCCGCGATGCGTGGCGGACACTTCGCCGGCGGAAGACCATGGTCCTCGGCGTCTCGCGGGATGAGGTGAAGGCGCACCGGAAGTTCCGCGCGAAGCACGCGCTGCCCTTCCCGCTGCTGGTCGACGACGACCACGCCATCGCCCAGGCCTACGGAGTGTGGGTCGAGAAGTCGATGTATGGCAAGAAGTACTTCGGGATTGCGCGGACCACGTTCGTGATCGACGCCGAGGGCGTGATCACCCACGTATTTGCGAAGGTGAAGGTGACCGGGCATGCCGAGGCGGTCTTGGCAGCTCTTGCTGAGTGATTCATGTATCCACGTCCCACGAGGTTTCCCATTCGTACCATTGTGTCGGCTACTGCGGTGCTCGTGCTCCTCGCCAGCTGCGCCACGCAGACGGCCAATTCCGGTCCCGGCAGCACTGCGTCGACGACCTTTCATGCCCCCGAGCCCGGGGAGCGGCACTTCAGTCGGCTGCGCCAGCTGACCTTCGGCGGCAACAATGCGGAAGCCTACTTCTCACGCGACGGGAACTGGCTGACCTTCCAGAAGCAGCAGAAGGTGACCGAGGGCTGCGATCAGCAGTACATCATGCGCAAGGATGGCTCCGGCCTGCGTCGCGTCTCGAACGGCCTCGGTCGCACCACCTGCGGCTACTTCATCGAGAAGGATCAGCGGATCATCTTCGCGTCGACCTTCCGCGGTGACCCGGCCTGCCCGGTCCCGCCGGATCGCGCCATGGGCTATGTCTGGCCGCTCGGCCGCTTCGAGCTCTTCACCGTCAAGCGTGACGGGACCGACCTCAAGCAGCTGACGGACAACGGGGCGTACAATGCCGAGGCGACGGTGTCGCCCGACGGGAAGCACGTGATCTTCACGTCGACCAAGGACGGCGACGTCGAGCTGTACACGATGAATCCTGACGGCACCAATATCCGTCGTCTGACCACGCGGGTTGGCTACGATGGCGGCGCCTTCTTCTCGCCCGACGGCACCAAGATCGTCTGGCGGGCACAGTACCCGGTGACGGCGACGGATAGCTCGGACTATCAGCGGCTCCTGAAGGCCCGCCTGGTGCGTCCGGCGAAGCTGGAACTCTGGGTGGCCAACGCCGACGGCAGCAATCCGACGCAGATCACCACGCTCGGCGGCGCCAACTTCGCGCCGTTCTTCCACCCCGACGGGAAGCGGATCATCTTCTCCTCGAACCACAAGGACCCGAAGGGCCGCGGCTTCGATCTGTTCATGATCAACGCCGATGGCTCGGGAATCGAGCAGATCACCACCTACGGTGACT
>JBBQJU010000053.1:0-12103 GCA_038326215.1 Gemmatimonadales bacterium
CGCTGGAAGAACACGCCACCTGGCGCGGTCGTCGCATCGCCGCTCGCCTCGCCCTTGCCCGCGCCGTGGGGCAGCCGCTCACCGCGGCGCTGCTGCGCGATGACTGCTCTGGAGATCCCCGATGACCTGCCGCTCCCTGCCATTTGCCCTGCTCCTTGCCGCCGCCTGCGGCAAGGGTCCCGAGGCGGAGGCGCCACAGCGCGCCCTCCCGGCGGGCACCGTCGAATTCACGCCGGCACAGATGGCGCAGGCCACGCTCGGGTTCGATACCGTGCGCATCGCGTCGACGACGATTCCGATCGCCTTGCCCGGCACGCTCGATACACCCGATCCGGAGACGGCCCACGTCGGCTCGATCGTCTCCGGACGCATCGATCAGGTGATGGTGCTGCCGGGCGACCGGGTGCGCGCCGGGCAACCACTCGTGAAAATCCATTCGCACGAATTGGCGACGGCGCGCCGCGACCTTGAGGCGGCCGAGGCGGCGGCCACAACGGCGAAGGCTGCGCTGGACCGCTCGACGCGACTGCTGGCGGCCGGCGCGGTGGCGCGCGAGGAAGTGGAGCAGCGCAACGCCGCCTATCGCGCGGCCGAGGCCGAGCACCAACGCGCGGCCGAATTGGTGTCGCATCTCCGTCCCGACGGCGAGGACGTGATCATCGCCGCGCCGCGGGCCGGCGTGATCTTCATGGTCGACGCGAAGCTGGGCGATGTGGTGCTCGAGGGGGCGCCGTTGGTGGAGCTCGGCGATGACCGCGCGCTCTGGGTCACGGCGTGGGTGCCTGAGGCCTCGCTCTCCCTGGTGACCGCAGCAACGCAGGTGCGGGTGACCCTTGCCGCCTTCCCCGGCGACACGTTGCCGGCGCGCGTGGTGCGCCGTGGTGGCCGCGTTGATGCAACGCGTCGTGCCGTGGACATTCGTGTCGCCCTCGAGCGCCGTCCCCCCGGGCTCCGGCCGGGGATGTTCGCGATGGTGCACATCCCCGGCGGCCAACGCGTCGAGCGGGCGATCCTTCCGGCTGAGGCGGTGCAGCGCGTCGGGGATGGGGCCGAGGTCTATGTCGTCGATGCGCCGAATCGGTTCCGTCGCTTTCCGGTCACCGATGCCGTGCTGCTCGAGGACGGCCGCGTCGCGGTGGTGGGGCTCAAGCCCGGCATGATCGTGATCGGACGCGGCGCCTTCATGGTCCGGTCATCGCTCGACGCCGAGGCCCCCGAATGATCGAGCGGCTCATCGATCTCGCGGTTCACCGGCGCGGCATCGTGCTCGGTGCGGTGGCCGTGCTGATGAGCGTCGGGGTGTGGGCCTTTGCCACGATTCCCTTCGAGGCATTTCCCGACCTCACCGCCAACAGCGTCAGCATCATCACCGAGGCACCGGGGCTCGCACCGCAGGAAGTCGAGCAGCTCGTGACCTTTCCGATCGAGCGCGCGCTGCTCGGCTTGCCGGACGCCGAAGTGGTACGCTCCACCACGAAGTTCGGGCTGTCGATCACGCAGGTCGTCTTCGATGACGGCGTCGATTCCTGGTTCGCACGGCAGGTCGTCTCGCAGCGCCTCGGCGACGTCGCGTCGCTGTTGCCGCCCGATGTCACGCCGCAACTGGGGCCACCGTCGACGGCGATGGGGGAAGTCTTTCAGTACGTCCTCACGGCCAGTACGACGGAGTGGGACCCGACCTCGCTCAAGACGCTGCAGGACTACAGCATCGCGCCGCAGCTGCGGACGGTGCCTGGCGTCGCCGAAGTCAATTCGTGGGGTGGCCTCACCGAACGGATCGAAATCGTCGCCGATCCCGCCCGCCTCGCGACCGCCGGCCTCACGCTTGGCGACGTCGAGCGGGCGGTGGCGCGCGAGAACCTCAACTTCGGTGGCGCCTCGATCGAGTCGCGACAGGAGCGCTTCGTGGTGCGCGGGCTCGGCCGCTTTACGCGGCCGGAGCAGATTGCCGACATTCCGGTGACGGTGGCGGGACAGACCCCGGTCCGCCTTGGCGATGTCGCCGAGGTGGTGCGCGGGGCGTTGCCGCGGGAGGGCGCGGTGAGCGCCGATGGTCGTGGCGAGGTCGTCTCCGGCATGGTCATCATGCGGAAGGGCGAGAACGCCGAGCGCGTGATGGCTGGCATCGCCGAGCGGATCCGCGCCGTCGAGGCGACGCTCCCCGCCGGCGTCGCGCTGGTGCCGTTCTATGACCAGACCGAACTCGTGAAGCGCACCACCCACACCGTCGAGAAGAACCTGCTGCTCGGTGGGGCGCTGGTGGTCGCGGTGTTGTGGCTCTTCCTCCGCAACACCGCCGCCGCGCTGATTGTGGCGGTGGTCATCCCGCTGTCGATGCTCTGGGCCTTCATCGCGATGCGGCTCTTCGGGTTCTCCGCGAATCTGATGTCGCTCGGCGCGCTCGACTTCGGCCTGCTGGTCGACGGCTCGATTGTCCTCGTCGAGAACGTGATGCGACGCGCCCACGGCCACGCCGACAAGGACGGCGCGCCGGCCCGGATCCACGCCGCCGCTGTCGAGGTGGGGCGACCGATCGTCTTCGGCATCGCCATCATCATCGCCGTCTACCTGCCGCTGTTCGCCCTGGAAGGCACCGAACGGAAGATGTTCGTGCCGATGGCCTTCACGGTGATGGCTGCGCTGCTGGGCTCGTTGCTGCTGGCGCTGACGCTGGTGCCGGCGGCGGCCCGCACCTTCCTCGCCGATGCGGTCGAGCCGGACTGGCCAGCATTCGAGCGGCTGCGCGAGCGGTACCAGCGGGTGATCACCGGAACCCTGGGCCGCGCACCGGTCATCATCGGGGCCGGCGTGGTGGCCACGGTCTTGGCCGTGATCGCGATGACCCGACTCGGCAGCGAGTTCATGCCGCGGCTCGATGAGGGAAGCGTGCTGGTCCAGTCGCGACGGCTGCCCACGACGGCGCTCAGTGAAGGCGTGCGCTTCAGCGGGCTGATCGAGCGGGCGCTGGTGGCGCTCCCCGAGGTGCGCACCGTGGTCTCGAAACTTGGTCGTCCCGACCTCGCCACCGAAGCGATGGGGACGTATGAGTCGGACACCTACGTCATCCTGACCGACAAGGACTCGTGGCGGCGCGGTGGCAAGCCGGCGATCATCCAGGCGATGGATTCCGCGTTGCGTGATATCCCCGGGCTCTCCGTGGCGTTCACCCAGCCGATCCAGATGCGACTCGACGAAGCGGAGAGCGGCATCACCACCGACGTTGGCGTGCAGCTCTTCGGCACCGATGCCGACACCCTCGCACTGCTCGGCGGTCGGCTCGAGCGGCTCCTCGCCGGTGTGCCCGGCGCCGCCGACGTCAAGACCATCGCGGCGTCGCGGATGAAGCAGGTGGTGGTCACGCTTGATCGCGTGCGGATGGCGCCACTCGGGCTCTCGGCGGCGGAGGTCGCGGCGGAGGTCGAGCGCGCCCTCGGCGCGACGCAGGCCAGTACCCTGATCGACGGCGCGCGTCGCATTCCGATTGCCGTGCGCCTGGCCGAGGCGAGCCGGATCGATCCGGAGCGCCTGGCCGAGTTGCCGATCGCACGCGGACGCGGCGTTGTGGTGCCGCTCGGTGCCGTCGCGGAGATCAAGGTGGTCGAGGCACCGGAGGCCTTTGCGCATGAGGGAGGCCAACGCCTCGTCGTCGTCGGCGCGAACATTCGTGGGCGTGATGTCGGCAGCTTCGTCCAGGAGGCCGAGGCCAAGTTGGCCAGCACGATCCAGCTGCCGTCGGGCTACCGGACCGAGTGGGGCGGGCAGTATCGCCACCAGCAGTCGGCGGTGGCGCGGCTCCGCGTGCTGGTCCCCGTGGCGATCATCGCGATCTTCGGCCTGCTCTACCTCGCCTTCGGTACCTGGCGCCATGCGGCGCTGATCATGTCGAACGTCCCCTTCGCGCTCGTCGGCGGCGTGGCCTCGCTCTGGCTCATGGGCCTCAACCTCTCGCTCTCCGCATCGGTCGGCTTCATCGCCCTGTTCGGCATCGCGGTCCTGAACGGCGTGGTGATGGTGACGTCGATCAATGACCTGCTTCGCGAGGGGAAGTCGCTGCAGGATGCCTTGGTGATCGGTGCCGGCTCCCGACTGCGGCCCGTCCTGATGACGGCCTTCGTCGCTGGCCTCGGCTTCGTGCCGATGGCGATCTCGACCTCGGCCGGCGCCGAACTCCAGCGTCCGCTGGCGACCGTCGTGATCGGCGGCCTGGTGACGTCCACGCTGCTGACGTTGGTGGTGCTGCCGACGTTGTATGGGGCGGTGGAGCGGTGGGTGAAGAAGCATCCAGGGGTGGTGATCGCGGAGTAGGGCGGCGAACCGCGAACGGCGAACAGCGAACAGCGAAGAGCGGGGTGTCAGGGGATTTCGTCCCAAGCCACCCCGCTCATCCTCACTCGGTTCGCCGTTCGCCGTTCGCCGGTCGCCGTCAGGGCCCGCCAACCCCCGTCGGCTCGTCGACCGGCAGCACCACGCCGTTGGCGCCGAGCGTGCGGAAGAGCTTCCACTGGGCCTGGCGCGCCGCGCCGGGGTTGCTGCCGTTGTACATCGCGGCGATCAGCAGCGTCCCTTCGCTGCGGCCGAGGTAGCCCACCAGCGTCGAGACGTTGCCGAGGGTGCCGGTCTTGGCATGGACGACACCGGCGGCGGGGAGACCCGAGCGGAGCGACTTCAGCGTGCCACTACCATTGGCCGGCAGCAGCTGGGCGAAGTTGCGACCGCCCGCCGTCTGCGGGAAGTTCGCCAGGTAGGTCGTGAAGACGATCGGCGAGATCCGGTCACGCTCGGAGAGGCCACTGCCGTCGAAGAGTTCGATGCCGCGGCTCAGGCCGGTCACCGTCCGGATGTGCTGCATCAGCCGATCCGCGGCCCGCTCCGGCCCGCCGCCCCAGAGCAGCATCAGCTCGGCGCCGATGTTGAGCGAACGGCTGTTGATCTCGTGGGCGATCGAGTCGAACGGCTGCGACACGACCTCGGCCAGCACGCGGCGTTCGCCAAAACCCGGCGCGCCGATGGCCGATGCCGTCTGCCACTCGATGCCGGCTTGCTTGGTGGCGTAGCGCCACGCCGCTTCGAGGACGGCGGTCGGGTCGGTCGCAACCGCCTGATAGCGACGTGCCCCGGCGCGACTGCCGATCGTACCACTGACCAGGAAACGACCAGCGGGTTGCGGCGTGACGCGAATCTTCACGCGAGTTCCAGCGACGGTCTTGACCGTGCTGGTCACCAAGGCTGCCATCCCGGCAGGGGCGTCGGCGGCGATGATCGCGCCGGAACCGCTCCGCGCTCCGGGGAGAACGGAGAATTCGACCAGATTCTCGTTCAGGGTCACGGGGCCGACCATTGGGGCATAACTACGACCCCGATGGCGGGCATTCCACGCGGCCGGGAAGACGCTCCGCGCCTCACCGGCGCCACTGGTCACGCTCAACGGGCCGATCAGGCGGCGGACACCGATCGAGGCAAGTTGCTGGGCCAGTGCGGAAAGCGTCGGACCGGTTCGGTCGCGCCGTTCGAGGGTCGGGTCACCATTCAGCTCCAGCCCCCAGCGGCCTTCCCAGGTGCCGGTCGCGGGATTCACACGGCCATCGCCCACCACCTTGGTCGCCCGCCGGGCATCGCCGCCGACCATCGTCCGCGCAAAGCCCGTCGTCAGCAGCTTGACCGTCGACGCCGGGATCAGCGGCTCCTCAGCGTTGATCGACCAGAGCACCTGCCCCGACTGATCCGCCACCACCACGCCCCAAGTGCCTGGGGCGCTGCGCTTGGCCCCGAGGTACCACGCTTCCAACCCTGGGGTGAGCGGCGTGGCGTCCTGCGCCCCGGCAACGGCCGGTACGGCAAGGAGAAGGCAGAGGATCGGCAGGCGTGAGTTCATATCGGACCAGTGTTGCAAGATGTGTGCGGCGGCACGATCAGGTGCCGATATGAAACGCCGCGAGGTCAGAACAGGGGGGGTGCATCCAAGGGCACTTCGCCAGCGAACCCGTGTATACCAACTCGGACTCGGGCTCACCGGGCCCGCGTCACCATCTGACCCCACTACGCAGGAGTTCGTCATGCAGTTCCGCAGCATGTTCCGCAGTCTCTCGGCCGCCGTTGTGTTCGGCGCCGTCGTTGTTGCGCCCGCCTCGGCGCAGATGGGCAGCATGAAGATGGAGAAGGACATCGTCGCGACCGCGGTTGCCGCCGGCAAGTTCAACACCCTGGCGACGCTCCTCACCGAGGCCGGCCTGGTCAAGACGCTGCAGGGCGCTGGCCCGTTCACCGTGTTCGCGCCGACCGACGAGGCCTTCGCGGCCATCCCGGCCGATGCCGTGGCCAAGCTCCGTGCCGACAAGGCCGCGCTGACCAAGGTCCTCACGTTCCACGTCATCGCCGGAAAGATCATGGCGGCTGACCTAGCCAAGATGGCGGACAAGGACGGCTACATCACCGCCAAGACCGTCTCCGGTCTGGATATCAAGCTCCACCTCGCGGGCAACAAGGTGCATGTCGGCAAGGATTTCGCCAATGTCATCGGTGCGGACGTGATGGCGTCGAACGGCGTGATTCACGTGATCGACAAGGTGTTGCTGCCGTAAGCTTGCTGGTTGCTGGTTGCTGGATGTTGGATGATGGATGATACATGATGGATGATGGATGCATCGGAGCGTTCCGACATCCATCATCCATCATCTGTTTGTGCTACTTGAGCACCATCTTCGCAATCGTCTGCAGCTGCATGTTGCTGGTCCCCTCGTAGATCGTCCCGATCTTGGCGTCGCGGAAGTACTTCTCCGCCGGATACTCCTGGGAATAGCCGTAGCCACCGAAGAGCTCAAGCGACTGCGAGGCGATGCGGTTCGCCACCGTCGAGGAGAAGAGCTTGGCCATCGCCGCCTCGCGGGTGAAGGGGAGGCCGGCATCCTTGAGTCGGGCCGCGTTGTAGACCAGCATCCGCGCCGCCTCGAGATCGGTGGCCATCTGCGCCACCTGAAACTGCACCCCCTGAAACTCCGCGATCGCCTTGCCGAACTGCTTGCGCTCCTTGATGTAGCGGCAGGCCGCGTCGAGCGCGCCCTGCGCTACGCCGAGCATCTGGGCGCCGATGCCGATGCGACCCTCGTTGAGGGTCTCGATCGAGATCTTGTAGCCCTGGCCTACTGGGCCGAGGACGTTGGCGGCCGGCACCCGGCAGGATTCGAGAATCAGTTCGACCGTGCTCGAGGCCCGGATACCGAGCTTCTTCTCGCGCTTGCCGATGGAGAAGCCGGCGAGTTCTTTCTCGACCAGGAAGGCGGTGATGCCCTTGTAGCCGTTTTCCGGTGCCACATTCGCGAAGACGATGAAGAGCCCCGCCTCGACGCCGCTGGTGATCCAGAACTTCCGGCCGGTGAGCAGCCAGTCGTCACCGTCTTGGACGGCCTTGCACTCCAGGGCGAAGGCATCGGATCCCGAGGCCGGCTCGGACAGCGCGAACGCTCCGATCATGTCGGTCGTCATCCGCGGGAAGTAGCGCGCCTTCTGCTCGTCGGAGCCCCAGCGCAGCAGGGCGTTGTTGACCAGGGTGTTGTGGACGTCAACGTAGATGGCGCTGGAGGCATCGACCCGCGCCATTTCCTCGATGGCCAAGGTGGCGAGGAAGATCGTGCCGCCGGCGCCGCCGTACTGCTCCGGGACTTCGATCCCCATCAGCCCCAGCTCGAAGAACTTGGTCAGGAGCTCGGGGCGCATCTTCGCCTCGACATCCATCTCGTGCACGTACGGACCGATCTCCGTCTCCGCGAACTCCCGCACGGTTTGACGAAAGAGCTCTTCTTCTTCAGAGAGAATCGAGAGCGGTGCGGCGGCGGCGGTCACAGACATGGTGGAGCTCGGGAAAAGGGTCAGGTGGAAAGATAAGCGGAGATTCCCTGACGATCGACCATCGATGATCGATCATCGGCCGTTCAGCACCTCCACCGCCACTTCGACTCGCCCCATCGGTGCCGCCACCTGTACGCCGGCCACTGCGCCGCGCATGTCCGCAAGCATCGCGCGCGCGATCGCGACCCCCTCGGCGAGCGCCGCCTCCTTGCCGGCGAGTGAGGCCCGGCGCATCCGGTCGAGCACCGCATCCGGCACGGTGATTCCGGGGACTTCGTTGGCGAGGAACTCGGCATTGCGGAGCGAGACCAACGGCCAGATCCCTGCGATGATCGGCACGCCGAAGCGCTCGAGCCGAGGGAGGACCTCCTCCAACTGCCGCACGTCGAACACCGGTTGGGTGATGGCAAAGCAGGCACCTGCCTCTGCCTTCCAGGCGAAGCGTGCCAACTCCCGTTCGAGGTCCGGCGCAGCCGGGTTGAGGCCCACGCCGTGCACGAAGCGGGTCGGTGCCCCGATCGGATTGCCGCCGGGATCGAGTCCGCGATTCAGTCGCGCTACCAGATTGGTGAGGCCGATCGCGTCAATATCGAAGACCGCCGTCGCATCGGGGTAGGGCCCCATCTTCGGTGGATCCCCGGTGACAATCAGCAGGTTCCGGAGTCCCGCGGCGGCCGCGCCGAGGAGGTCGGAGAGCATGCCGAGGAGATTGCGATCGCGGCAGGCGTAGTGGACGATCGCTTCGAGGCCGGTCTCGCGCTCGATCAGGATGCCGGAGATCAGCGCGCCCATCCGACTCTGGGCGCGCGGTCCGTCGGGGATGTTGACCCCATCGACACCGGCCGCCTTGAGCCGACGAGCCTGCTCCAGCATCGGCGCGGGGTCGACGCCGCGTGGCGGGACGATCTCCACGGTGGTGACCCAGCTGCCGGCGGCCAGCTTGGCACCGAAGGCGGAGCGCTCGGCGATCGGCACACTCGGGACGGCGTGCATGGCGGTGTGCTCGCTGACGCCGACGACGACGCGCGCGGATGGCGCCATGACCGCAGTGGCGCGGACAAAACCGCGCAGCGCCTTCACGTGCTCCGGCGTGGTACCGCAACAGCCGCCGACGAAACGCGCCCCCGCCTCGACGATCCGTCGGCCGTACTCGGCGAAGTATTCCGGTGAGGCCATGTACATCTTGCGGTCCCCGACGTCGCGCGGCAGGCCGGCGTTGGGCTGCGCGACCAGCGGCACGCGGACCACCTTGGCGAGTCGCTCGATGGCCTCGAGGACGCCCTGCGGACCGATCGAGCAGTTGATCCCGATCACGTCGGCCCCGGCGGTCTCGAGCGCGGGGCCGAAGGATTCCGGCTCGGTGCCGAACGCGGTGGTGCCATCCACGCCGATCGTCATCTGGGCCATGATCGCGAGGTCCGTGCGCGCCCGGACGGCGCGGATCGCGGCCTCCAGTTCGGCCACGTCCGAGAAGGTCTCCAGGCAGAAGCCATCGACCCCGCCGGCCAGCAGCCCATCGACCTGCCGCCCGAAGGCCACTTCGGCGTCGGCCGCCGCGAGGTCGCCAAACGGCTCCAGTCGCACACCCAGCGGACCGATGGCGCCGAGCACGGCGACGTCGGCGCCGACGGCGTCGCGGGCCACCCGCGCGGCGGTGGCGTTGAGGGCTTCGGTCTCGGCGGCGAGCCCGTAGTGCGCCAGCTTGATCGGATTGGCGCCGAAGGTGTTGGTCTCCACCAGTTCGGCGCCGGCCTTCGCGTAGGCGGCGTGCACCTCGGCGATGAGTGTCGGCTGGCGCGCCGCCAGCTCGTCGAAGCAGACGTTCACGAAGACGCCTTTCTGGTAGAGCATCGTCCCCATCGCGCCATCGAGGACGTGGACCCGGCCGTCGTCCAGCAGCGCACGCAGTGTCGGCATCTCAGCCTCTCCGGTAGCCAAGCACGGGGGCGAGCCACCGTTCGGCGGTGGCGACGTCCCACCCCTTCCGCGCCGCGTAGTCGACCACCTGATCGCGCCCGATGCGGCCAACGCCGAAGTAGCGCGCCTCCGGCCGCCAGAAATACCAGCCGCTCACCGAGGCCCCCGGGAGCATCGCGAAGCTCTCGGTCAGGGTGATGCCGGTGGTCGCCTCGAGATCGAGCAACTCGGCCAGTGTCGCCTTCTCGGTGTGATCGGGGCAGGCGGGGTAACCCGGTGCCGGGCGGATTCCCTGATAGCGTTCCTGCAACAGGTCATCCATCGAGGCGCGCTCGCTGGGGGCATAGCCCCAGAGGGTGGTGCGCACTTCCTCGTGGAGTCGCTCGGCGAACGCCTCGGCCAGGCGATCGGCGAGGGCGGCCAGGAGAATGGCGCGGTAGTCGTCGTGATCGGCCTTGGCGGCGGCCACCAGCGGTTCGAGTCCCAATCCGGTCGTCACCGCGAACGCGCCGACATAGTCGGTGATCCCCGCGGCGCGCGGGGCGACGAAATCGGCCAACGCCACGCGCGGCCGGCGGTCGTGCCGCTTCCCCTGCTGCCGCAGCGTATGGAGCACGGTGCGCGGTGTGGTGCGCGCGGCATCGTCGTAGAGCGTGATGTCGTCGTTGGCGGCATCCGCGGGCCAGAAACCAACGACGCCGCGCGCCGTGAGGCTCTGGTCGCGTTCGATCTCGTCGAGCAGTTGATTGGCATCGTGCCAGAGGTCGCGCGCAGCGGCGCCCTGGATAGGGTCCTCGAGGATGGCGGGATACGCGACGCTCAACTCCCAGGTCCGGAAGAACGGCGTCCAGTCGATGCGCGGCCGCAGATCCGCCATCGACCAGGCATCAAAGGCACGAATCCCGGTGAACGACGGCACCGGAACCACGACGTCAAGATCGATCGGGAACGCGGCCGCGCGGGCCGCGCCGAGCGAGGCGAGTTCCCCCTCGCGCTCCCCCTCGCGTTCCCGGCGCACGGCCGCGTATTCCGCGGCCACCTCCGCCGCGAAGGCCTCGCGCCGGGCCGGATCGTGCAGTGCCGAGGCGACGGGGACGGCACGCGAGGCATCGAGGACGTGCACCACGGGCGCCGAGTAGTTCGGCTCGATCCGGAGCGCGGTGTGGGCGCGCGAGGTGGTGGCGCCGCCGATCAGCAGCGGGATGCGCAGCCCGGCGCGCTCGAACTCGCTGGCGACGAACGCCATCTCGTCGAGCGACGGCGTGATCAGGCCGGAGAGTCCCACGAGGTCGACGTGCTCGCGCTGAGCCGTCTCGAGAATCGTGGCGGCATGGACCATCACGCCGAGGTCGATCACTTCCCATTCGTTGCACTGCAGGACGACGCCGACAATGTTCTTGCCGATGTCGTGGACGTCGCCCTTTACGGTAGCGAGGAGGATCCGCCCACGACTCCGGGCCCCGTGCTCGGCACGCTCGGCCTCGAGGTAGGGAATCAGCTGCGCCACCGCCCGCTTCATCACCCGGGCGCTCTTCACCACCTGCGGCAGGAACATCTGGCCACTGCCGAAGAGGTCGCCGACGCGGCTCATCCCCGCCATCAGCGGTCCCTCGATCACGTCCAACGGGCGTGCGGCCAGACGGCGCGCCTCTTCGACGTCGAGCTCGACATGGTCGGCGATGCCATGCACCAGTGCCCACGCCAGCCGTTCATCGACCGGCAGCTCGCGCCAGGCGAGGTCAGCGCCGGGGGCGTGGGCGCTGGTCTTGGCGCGATCGGCAATCTCCAACAACCGCTCCGTCGCGTCGCCCCGCCGATTCCAGAGCAGGTCCTCCACGCGCTCGCGCAGATCGGCGTCGAGGTCGGTCAGCACCGGCAGTTGCCCGGCGTTGACGATGCCCATGTCGAGCCCGGCCGCGATGGCCCGCTCGAGGAAGACGGCGTGGATTGCCTCGCGTACCGGATCGTTGCCGCGGAAGGCGAAGGAGACGTTGCTGATGCCACCGCTGGTGCGCGCCCCGGGGCAGCGTGCCTTCACGGCGCGCACCGCCTCGACGAAGGCCAGGCCATAGTCCGCGTGGCTTTCGATGCCGGTGCCGACGGCGAAGACGTTCGGATCGAGGATCACATCCTCGGGGGCGAAGCCGACCTGATCGACGAGCACCCGGAACGCTCGCTCCAGAATGTCCACCTTCCGCTCGACCGTCTCGGCCTGCCCCTGCTCGTCGAACGCCATCACCACCACGGCGGCGCCGTAGCGATGCGCCAGCGTGGCCTGCTGACGGAATGCGGCCTCGCCTTCCTTGAGCGAGATCGAGTTGACGACGCCCTTCCCCTGCAGATT
>JBBQJU010000054.1:0-12020 GCA_038326215.1 Gemmatimonadales bacterium
GCCTCGGGATTGGCGGCGAGCGCCTGCAGCGTCTGTTCCGCGCGCGACCGGTGGCCGCGAAGCGGGAACGACTTCCGAAGGGGATGCCCCTCGGAGTAGGTCTCCCACATCAGAATGCGGCGCAGGTCACCATGCCCGGCGAAGACGACTCCGAACATGTCCCAGGCCTCCCGCTCCAGCCACTCCGCACCCTTCCAGAGGTCCGTCACCGTCGCGACCTCGAGCCGACCCGTGGGGTCGAGCGCGATCTTGACCCTGAGATCGACGCGCCGCGCGAGCGACCGGAGTTGGTAGACCACCTCGAGCGGAGGCTCGGGATCACGGTATTCGACCGCGGTGATGTCGGTGAGGTAGTCGAAGGACTGGGCGGGATCCTGCTGCAGCCAGGCGAGAATGTCATGGGCTTGGCCGGGTGCCACGTGCACCACGTGCTGCCCCGAGTGGACGGCCGAGCGTTCGATCGCCGCCCCCCAGCGTGCCCGAAGGGCCGCCACGGTCTCGGCCGCCCCATGCGCGGCGCGTTCCGCCGGGGTGCCGACGGGGTCGCCTGCGCTCATCCCGACCTCGTCTGGCTGACCGAATTGCCGAAGGGCTCGGAGACTTCGTCGATCTCCTCCGGGCGGCGGAAGAGTCCGTTCGCCTGGACGAGGTGCTCGACGCGGAGCGTCGGATCGACCATCGACTCCTGCATGATCTTCTTCTGCAGCATCAGGATTCCGTACAGCAACCCTTCAGGACGCGGCGGGCAGCCCGGGACGTAGACGTCCACAGGAATGATCGTGTCGATGCCCTGCACCATCGCGTAGGTGTCGAAGATGCCACCGGTCGAGGCGCAGGCACCCATGGAGATAGCCCACTTCGGCTGGGGCATCTGGTCCCAGATCCGGCGGATGACGGGCGCCAACTTGAATGGCAGCCGGCCGGCACAGATCAAGACGTCGGCCTGTCGCGGCGAATAGCTCTGCCGCTCCATCCCGAAGCGCGAGATGTCATAGCGCGAGGCGGCAGTGGCCATGTATTCGATGGCGCAGCAGGCGGTGCCGAACGGCATCGGCCAGAGCGAGTTGGATCGGGCCCAGTTGGCGAGGAAGTCCAGTCGCGTGGTCACCCAGTTGGGCGAGGTCAGTTCCAGCGACTCGTCGCTGCCCACCGGCGGCGGCAGGGTCAATCCCATTGCAGCGCTCCCCGCTTCCAGATGTAGATGTAGCCGACCGCCAGAATCAGGACGAAGGTCAGCATCTCGATGAAGAGGACGCCCCCCAGCTCGCGAAACTGCTGAAACGCCACCGCCCACGGTACCATGAAGACCGTCTCGATGTCGAAGACGATGAACAGCATGGCAATCAGATAGAACTTGACCGAGAACCGCTCCCGGGCATCGCCCAGGACGGGCATCCCGGATTCGTAGGCGGCAAGCTTGACGGCGGTGGGACGGGACGAGGAGAGGAAGTGCGAGAGGCCGAGGATCAGGGCCGCGTTGGCCACCACGAAAAGGAAGAGCATGAGAATCGGGATGTACGGCTGCAGCACGCCTCGCCCCCTCTCGTGAAATGTTTCACAATCCCGATCAAAATACCGCCATGGCGGGACGAATTCAACCAGCCGGTGCCGGTGCATTGCCGGTCTGGCACCCGTATATTTCTCCGGTTCCACCACCCTCCCCTCCCATCCCCACTTCCTCCTTGGCAGGCGCTGATGTCCATCAAGTCGGACCGCTGGATCCGTCGCATGGCGACCGAACACGGCATGATCGAGCCCTTCACGGACGGACAGGTTCGCGCTGGCGCGATCTCCTACGGGGTCTCGTCCTACGGCTACGACATGCGCGTCGCCAACGAGTTCAAGATCTTCACCAACGTGCTCTCGGCGATCGTCGACCCCAAGAACTTCGACGACAAGAGCTTCGTGGAGTTCACCGGCGACGTCTGCGTCGTGCCGCCCAACTCCTTCGCGCTGGCCCGGTCGGTGGAGTATTTCCGGATTCCGCGAAACGTCCTGACGATCTGCGTCGGCAAGTCGACCTATGCCCGGTGCGGCATCATCACCAACGTCACGCCCTTCGAACCCGAATGGGAAGGCCACGTGACGCTGGAGATCAGCAACACCACGCCCCTGCCCGCCCGCGTCTACGCCAACGAGGGGATCTGCCAGGTACTCTTCTTCGAGGCGGACGCGGACGATATCTGCGAGACGAGCTATGCGGACAAGAAGGGGAAGTACCAGGCGCAGCGGGGCGTGACGCTGCCACGGCTGTAGGCGAGCAGCGAACGGCGAACGGCGAACGGCGAACGGCGACGTACGGTGGGGTGAGAGACGAGGGCACGACTGCCTCGTTCCTCACCCTTCTCGCTGTTCGCTGTTCGCTGTTCGCCGCTCGCTGTTCGCTGTTCGCTGTTCGCCGTCTACTGAAACTGCAGATTCCGCTCGAAATCCGCCGGGCTCGTCGCTGCCGCCTTGGCCACGTCCAGCGACACCTGCTGCGAAGCATACAACTCGGTGAGATGTTGGTCGAACGTCTGCATCCCGTACTGGGTGCGGCCGGCCGCGATGTGGTCGCGGATCTCGCTGGTCATCTGCGAGTTGCCGATGCAGTCGGCGATCGTCGGCGTGTTCCGCATCACCTCGGCCGCGACCACACGTCCCTGACCATCCGCGCGCGGCAGGAGTCGCTGCGAGATCACCGCCCGCAACGACTCCGCCAGTCGGAGGCGCACCGCGGTCTGTTCGTTCGAATCGAAGACGGAGACGAGCCGGGCGATCGTGCGCTGGGCGTCGGTCGTATGGACCGTGCTGAAGACGAGGTGGCCGGTCTCGGCCGCTTTCAGTGCGATATCGATGGTCGCCCGGTCGCGCATTTCGCCGACGAGGATCACATCGGGATCCTGACGGAGTGCGGCCCGGAGCGCCATCTCGAATGACTGGGTATCAGAGCCGATTTCGCGCTGGATGACGTTGCTGCGGTCATCGCGGTGGAGAAACTCGATCGGATCCTCGATCGTGACAATCTTCCCGGCCCGGCGGTGATTCACGTACGCGATCATCGAGGCGAGGGTCGTCGACTTGCCGCTTCCGGTGGTCCCGGTGAGGAGCACCAGTCCGCGCTCCTCCATCGCGATATCGGCCAGCACTGCCGGGAGCCCCAGCTGCTCGAAGTCGGGGATCTGGTCGGCAATGGCGCGGAGGACGGCGGAGACCGAACCCCGTTGGCTGCAGAGATTGACGCGGAACCGACCAACACCCTGAACCGAGTAGGAGCAGTCGATGTCCTGCAGCTGATCGAGCAGGGCATCGACCGTGTCGGCTGTGGCCTTCCGGGCATTCAGCAGGATGTGGCCAGCCAGCTGGCGCGTCTCGACGGAGGTCAAGGCCGGCACGCCGGCCACCGGGGCAATCGCCCCGCGAAGCCGCATCCGGTAGGGGCCGCCGGCGCAGATGTGCACGTCCGACGCGCCGAGCTCGTGCGCCTTGCGGAGAATGAGGTTGAAGGTCTCGATCAGCGACATGCGACGTCCGAGCAGGTGGAAGTTCAGGAGCCTCCAGACCCTCTATTCAGCACAGCCCGTGCCGCACCCTTGGTGTCAAGCTTTTGGACGACCTGGCTCAGGCCTGAAGCCGCCGACTCTCCGCCCCGGTGCGCCAGATGCCCAACTCGCCCTCCATTACCCGACTCACCTCGGCCGCCACGGCACCAACCTCGAGCAACTCGATCGGCTGGACCCATCGCATCCGGTCCGCCAACCGCCCGAGTTGCGGCGCGATCCCCCCAGAGCGCAACACGCTCCCCTCGAAGTCCGCGGTGCCGAGGAAGCCATGAATGCCGGCCGCCAAGGCGGGCAAGGTCACGGCGGCTGCGTGCAATGACGGATTGATGATCGCCTCGACCCCGATGATTCGGGTGGCCGACCACCCCAAGAGATCGGCGGTGATGAAACCGACCATCCCGGTCAGCCGCGCCATCGCGAGCAGCACGGCGAGGACCACGAATCGCTCGGCCCAGGCCTCCATGGGGTGATGGATCTTCGCGGACCGGGCTGCCGCCGTCTCATGGAACTGCTGCTGCGGGAGCAATTCTGCCGCAAGGAACCAATCACGCGTCGCGGTGGTGTGTTGGCGGTCGAGGCGCCCGGCAATCAATCCCGAATCACGGGCGACCGCTCGGAGGTACCACGCCACCCACCCTTCCCGCTCGGCATTGGGCAACGTGGCCTCGCGGACCGCCTCAGGCACGCGCAGCAGGGGGGTCGTGCGTGCCAGCGGCCAGAGCATCGCCAGGTGGCGGACCCGTTCGGCGAGCGAGCGGAATTGGAGCCATCGATCCTGGGATCGTGCCTGCCGTCCATGTCGGACGAAATACAACACCATCAGGAGCAGCAGGACCTCGACGGCCTCGGGCATCGGCCCCAGCGCCTCGAACTCGGCTGCCCCGATCCCGGCCGCCATGACCGCGAAGACCGTGAGCAGGAAGATCGCCGTGAACGATTGCCGAAACGCGGCCCCATACCAGACCGCCGCCGCATCCGCCCAGCCGTGCGCCTCCGCGAATCGGGTCGCGATCTCCTCGAGCCGGTCCCCGGGAAGCGCCGTCCAGGCCTCTCGCCATCTGGCCCTGCATGCCTCGCCGGGCTGATCCGGCATCGGGCCCCCCGCCGGCGGCTTCGTGCCGGACGCAAGGTGGACCAACCGATCGTACAACCGCGACCGTGGGTGTCGCGGGAAATCGCCAGTGAGAAATTGCGCGAGAATCGGATCCGTCGCGGGTCCCGCCATTAGCGTGGAGAGGACGCCAGGCAGCCGCGACAATCCGTTGCTGCGCCCACTGTCCGGCGCGCTGAGGTCCTCGAGCCATGGCGCGGCCGGGGTGCGAGGATCGACCCGAATGATCGGCACCGCATCACGGCGAGCGTGTTGGACGACCTCCGCCGTCCCCCCGACACCACGCGCCCGTGCACCATCCCACACCGCGATCAGCAGGTCCGACTGCGCCACCACCACGTGCGCCAGCGGCACGTAGGCGTCGTACTGCCCGGCCGCGCCGTCGAGCACGGTGACCGTGGCGCAGCCCTCGAGCGCGGTACGCAGCGCCTCCTGCGTCGCCTCATGATGCTCCTCCACCGGGAACGGCAACACGGCATGGACCAGCCAGGAGGCCTCGCCATGGGCCGCCTGGGCCGCATCGCGATCGGTGCCGTCCGCCATGCCGGTCAGCAGGGTCAGCCGCGGTCCATCCGGGAGATAGTGCCGCGTATCGGCCGTGGCGGCCACCGCGCCCTCGCGCATCTGCCGCAGCACCCGTTCCAGGGACGCGCGAAGTGCCGCGCGGTCGACCCCTTCGAGGCGTTCGGCCCGGTGACCGGTCACCCCCACACGGAGGGCCACTCGAGGGCGAAGGTCAGCACGAACGGACCGATGGGGAGCAGGCGACATGAGGTTAGGTCGATTGGATGAAAGGTGGGAGATGGCGCCCCCAAGATCTAACTGCCATGCGGCTACCCGGGAAGGTGCCGGCATGGTTGCGGCCCCGCCCGGCGGGAGCGATGTTCTTCCTCTCCTCCCTCCCCCGCGGTCCATGGCCCACGACGTCTTCATTTCCTACTCCAGCACCGATCAGCCAGCGGCACTCGCCGTCTTGCACGGGCTCGAGAGCGCTGGGATCCGATGCTGGATTGCACCTCGGGATATTCCGGCCGGTGCGATCTGGGCCAAGTCCATCATGGATGGGATCAGCGGCTGCCGCGTCCTGGTGGTGGTGTTCTCCACCAACGCGAACCGCTCCGAGCATGTGATCAACGAAGTCGATGCCGCCGTGCGAAAGGGTGCCGTGATCATCCCGTTCCGCATCGAAGACGTGATGCCGGACGGCGCGATGGAATACCACCTGCGAACTCGGCACTGGCTCGACGCCCTCACACCGGACCTGCAACGGCACACCGAGATACTCGCGGAGAAGATCCAGCCGTTGCTTGCCGCGCCGAGCGGTCCGGGGCATACATCGACCGCGCCGCCCCGCCCGATCCCCGAGGGGCTACCGAAACGACGGGTCACCAAGGCCCCGCCGCGGCAGTGGCGCCGCTATCGCACCCCCGCCGCGCTGGTCGGCCTCGCGCTGTTGGGTGGCGGCTGGTATGCGACTCGACCGCGCGCCCGCGAGGGAACCACCTTCGAGGTGAAGGAGGTGTCGAGCAGCGGCGGCACGGCGCTCTCGGTCCGCGTGACCGGGGCGACCATGCGCTTCTTCGAAGGACCCCGCGACACGCCCACGCTGACCACCCGCGCGTATGCCGACTCCTTCGCGATCGGACACGCCAGGTACCTCTATCCCGAGCTCAAGCTCACCTATGACGCGCCTGGCCGGGAGTTCACCATTCCCTTCTCGTGCACGGTGACGCGTGACGGCGGCACCGTGATCACCACGATCGCGATCGTGGCGAAGTTGCAGCCGACGTGGACCGAGAGCTACCACACCAACGGGTACGGACGGGACACGCCCGGCTGGTGGCAGCCCGGGCGTCACGAAGTGCGCTGCTACTATGGCGAGGCACTGATCTTCCGCAATTGGTTCCGCATCGTCGCCACCGGCGAGGCCAACTCGGCCGCCCCCGATGGTCCGGTCGCGACGGCTGAGCCGCTGGCCGGTATCCACGCGCGCGTGCGCCGGATCACCCTGTTTCCCTCCGGCCGGCAATTGCCACCAGAGGCGTCACAGAGTCCGACCACGACGTTCGAATCGACGCAGACGACGTACATCGGCGCCAAGGTCCTGCTCAACCACGACGCGCCGGGCCGGCGAGTGCAGGCGTCACTCACCTGTCGGTTTCTGCGTGATGGCACGACCGAGGTGGGGCGAGCCACGCTCCGCTACGACATTCAGCCGAGCTGGACCTCCACCTGGACCGCTATCACCTATGGCCGCGAGACGACGGGTGCCTGGCCCATCGGGCAATACCTGATCGCCTGTGACGACGGCCAGCGGACCCTCGCCCAGCAACGCTTCACCCTTCGCTGAGGCCCAGCTGCCTCACCGCCCCGGCGGCAAGGCGGCGTAGGCGGCGTCCACCGCCTTCGCCGCGGCGCGGATGCGCTCGGCTAATTCCTTCGCCTCGGCGCCGGCACGGACGGCATCGTGGTCGCGCAGGGCCTCGACCACGCCCGGGAACTGGACGTTCGCGTAGCCGTTGTCCCGGTCAGACGCGAAGATCAGGTTCTTGAGGAGCGGCCGACCCACCAGACCGCTCGGCCGCGCCAGGAGCGGCTCAACGCGCCTGAGGAGACGATTGGCGTCGCCAAGCGTCGCGACATCCGGATTCGTGGCGAGCAGGGCGTCGCGCGCCGAGGTGAAGCGCGCACCCGCGGCTTCGAGCTCGCGGGCCGCGGCCGCGACGCCATCGAGTTCGCCGCCAATCGCCGTTGCCCCCGGCTCCCGACGGGTCCGCTCGACCAGCGTGACGAGGTAGGCGCCGAGCATGCCGTGGTCGAGTGGTACGACGGCGGCGTTCGCCAGGCGGGACAGGACCACCGCGGCCATCTGTCCAGCAGCCACATGGCTCAGGTACCCGGGATCGCCGAAGCGCTCCATCCACGTGTAGCTGTCATAGGCGCTGTGATACACGCCGCCCGGGCCACCAAATCCGAACTCGATCGAAGGCAAGCCGAGCATGTTGTAGAAGCCGGCGAAGTCCGAGCCGCCACCCAGATCACCGACCGGCGGCAGCGGACGTTGCGTGGTGGCGGTCCGCTTGGCCCAGTCGCGATAGACCGAGCCGGTATCGCCGGGCTGGCGAATCCCCTCTGACGCGTCGCGCAGGAGCGCCGCGAGGGAGGCCGTCCCACCGCCGCCGAACGAACGCCCCGACGCCGCCACGTCCTGATTGAGATAGGCGACCGCGTTCGCAGCCAGGGTGTCGCGCATCAACTCGACCCATTCGGTGGAGCCCACGAGCCCCCACTCCTCGGCGTCCCATGTCGCGAAGACGATGGTGCGCAGCGGGCGCTGGCCGGCCTTCAGCGCCTCGCCCCAGGCCTGCGCTGCCTCGAGGATCGACACGATACCCGAGACGTTGTCGGCGGCACCAGGCCCCCAGGCGTCGCGGTGGCCACCAACGATCACCATCTCGTCGGGGAACTGGGAGCCGCGGATGGTGCCGAACGTATTGACGATGGTCTTGAACGCCCGCTCGCCGCGCTCGGGCCACAGCGCCACCCGCGCCTGGACCTTCTCATCGCCGAGGTGATAGCGGAACGCGAGGCCACCCTGCCACCCGGCGGGCACCGAGGGTCCACGCATCTCGCCGAGCAACAGGCCAGCATTGCCGTACGAGATCGGCACCACCGGAATCTTCGGCAGCCCGAGCGTCTCTGGGGCGGCACGCTTCGCATCCATCGTCGACGGCCAACCTGGGGTGGTGGGGTCGCCGAAGCCGTTGTAGATCGAGCCACGCTGCACCCCGGTCGCGGGCCGCATCGGCCCGTCAGGGTAGACGTCGCCCTGCGTGAAGCCGTCGTCGAGCGGATCGCTGTAGATCAGCAGGCCGACCGCGCCATGCGCCTCGGCCTCGCGCGCCTTGATGCCGCGGAACGACCGCCCATAGCGTGCGATGGCAATGCGTCCCTTCACCACCACGCCGAGCGAGTCGAGCGTGGCGTAATCGGACGGGAGCCCGTAGTTGACGTACACCAGCGGAGCGCGCACGTCGCCGGCACCAGCGTTGCCATTCATCGCCGGCCAACGCTGCAGCCCGGTGGTCGGATCACCCGCGATCGCCGGCTCACTGAGGTCGAGGCGACGGCGCGTCGGCGTGAGGCGCTCCACGACGGTGGAGTCGTGATACGGCAGGTAGACGCGAAACGGCACCCGCATCGTGTCGAGTCCGTACGAGGCCATCGTCCGGAGGACATAGTCCGCCGTGGCCTGCTGCGCCGGAGTCCCCGCGATGTGGGGTCGAGCCGCAAGGGTGCGGGCATGCGCCCGCGCGGTGGCCGTATCCGGGACCGCTCGAAGCCGCGTCTCCAACGCTGCCTCGCGGGCCGCGCCATTCGGCGTGAACCCGCTGATCGCACCCTGTGCCGATACGGCAGCGGGTGCCAGCAGGAGCAGCAGGGCGGCAAGCCATCGCATCATGGGGTCAGTGCTCCGGTGATGTCGTAGATCCGAAGCTCGGGCGTGTTGCCGGCACCGGGATTCTTCGCGGTGAAGACGTAGGTCCGGCCGTTGATCACCGCGATCTCGCCGGTGTGCAGCCCGCCCGTGACCGCCACCGACCCCTTGAGGAGCGGGGCACGCGGATCGGCCAGCGAGTAGACGTACAGCCCGGCCCCCGCGCCGCCTTCGGCGGTGGCCACCAAGGCGACATTTCCCGGGGTGAGCGCAACATCACTGATCGTGGTCGCGTTCTCGATGACGAGCTCGTTGACCAGCGCAGGCGTCGTCGTCGCCACGTTCCAGACCTTGATCGTGTTGCCGCGCACACCAGCGCGCGTGCCCCATCCCCCGGTATAGGCCGTCGTCCCGCCGATCGTGAGGTCGGAGACAAATTGCGTCGGCACGTTCCCGCCGCCGCCGAGGGTGGCGAGGGTGAGCGGGTCGAGCACCCAGAAGCCGCTCACCATGTCGGAGACGTAGAGCCGGCCGCCCGCGAGCGTGACACCCCAGATGTAGGTGTTGCTGTTGCCACCCGGCTTCACCTGGGCGGTGATCCGGCTCGACATGTTGCCGGTGAGCGTGCCGGAGACGTCGACCGCGATCACGCCGCCGTTGTAGTAGGCGGCGTAGAGGATCTGCCGGGCCTCGTCCATCCAGAAGTTGTGTGCCCCCGCCCCTGGGACGCTGATAAAGCCGACCTCCACCGGTGCGGCGAGGTTGCTGACATCGACGATGTGAATGTCGCCCGCCGATGCCGACCCGACGGTCCCCGGTCCTTCCTGCCCGATGAAGAGGTACTTCTTCTGGCTGGTGACTGGATTGTGGAACCACCAGGCGTTGTGCACCTGAGCGCCGCCGGCGACGCCGTTGGTGTTGGTGATCAGATTCGAGACCAGCACCGGATTGTTCGGCGAGCCGCCACGGATCCCGTTGCCGACGTCGTAGATGTAGACCCCGGCGTTCCACGCGCAGACGAAGGCGAGTCCATCGCGAACAAAGGTGTCATGGTGTCCGTAGGTCGGTGGCACCGGCACTGCCGCCACCAGCAGTGGCGTGGGATTGGCCACCACCGCCGTTGCCGTCGCCGTGAAGATGATCTCCGGCGTGCCCCCCGTGACGGTCGCCCGGGCCGAGTTCGGGCCAGCGCCTGCCCCTAACGTGAGGGTTGCCGTCGCCTCGCCATTCGCGTCGGTGACCCCCTCGCCCGGGCTGATCGTACCGCCACCAAGGACCGGATTCCAGCGCACCGTGCGGCCGACGATGGCGGTACCGACCTCATCGCGAACGCGGATCTTGAAGGGCGTCAGCGCGGTCCCGACTGGCCCGGTCTGATTGTTCCCGGCGACCAAGGTCACGAAGACCTGTGGCTGCGTCGTGACGGGATCGGTGCCGCAACCGGCGGTCAGCAGCACCAGGAGCGCGAGTCGAAGAGCACGGGGCATCGAAACCTTCTGCGAATGGGGGATCAGTGGTCGTGGTGTTGGTCGTGGGTGGTCGCCAGGACACCGTAGCGTCCCATGCGATGGTGACGCATTCCCCAGCCGACGACCACACCGACGGAGAGTTGTCGAACCGTGCTCCGGCCATACAGGCCAATGGGATCGAAGATGCCGGCATCGAGCTTCCGGACCTTGCCAAGTGTCGCCTCGACGAACGGCGTGACCCGGAACGGCTGGTCTGGATCGGCCAACTCGCGTGCGACCCGGGCGGTGTGGAGGGTCCAGCGTCCGATCCCGAGGATGCTGTTTTCAAGGTGCGGCCGCAGCGAGCGGAACGGATCGACCAACCGCTCTTCTTCCGGCCGATCGGTGGACTCGAATCGATACCCGACCGACCACGCTTGACGTCGAACGCTCCCTTCGACCAGCACCGAGTGGAAGACGAAGGTCCCTTCCAACTCACTCGTGCGGGCCCACTCTGCCATGAGGTAGCGCTCCCCCCAACTGGGCGCATCCTTCCAGCGCAGTGACGCTGAGGACTTCTCCGCGCGCCCGCCAGCCGCCGGCCGATGCTCTGGGGAAAGTACCGAGGCGCGTGAGCCCTGCAGTTCGAGGCCCGTCAGGGGGCGCACCGTCACCCGTAGCGCGCGGGAATCGCCGAAGCGCCACTGTCCGTCGGGGAGCCGCAGCAGCGGCCAGGAGGAGGGACGCTCCGGCTCGTCGCCGTTGAAGAGGGCCCCCTCGACCGTGAGTGGACCACGCTCAATCTGCCCGATCACCACCGCCCGCTCCAGAACCTGGGCGAAGTGATGGTTGACCGGATAGCGGAGGAAGGGGCGTACCATGGGATCGTCCGTGCCGAACGGGACAAAACCTTTGCCCACCAGCAGCCCCAGGCGCGTGCCGCGATCGGCGGTGCCGAGCAGGTCGGGCGTCCCGAGGATCAGTTCGTGCACGGTCGTGTGGGGGTGCCGGCGGTCCACGAAGCCCTCGCCCCAGCCGGCGGGCGTCAATTCACCACCCGGGATGGTGAGCCCTTCGAAATTCAGGGTCAGAGTCCCCTGAAGCCGGCCACCCGCCGCACTGACCAAGCCCATCACGACCGGCTGCACCACGCGCACCTCGGTCAGCGCGCCTCCGCCTGGGATCGGATCCACCGACGTGGCGACGCCCACGCCGTTCGCCATCGGCGTCAGCCGGACGCCTGACTGGGCGGGGAGCGCCATCGCGCCCCCGCCCAGTGCCGCCAGCAGCATCAGCGCCGGCCGGCGCCAGCTCACATCACGCCTGACGCCGCGTGGCCGCCAACGCGCTCACCGAGCGACGACCGGAGGTACTCGCGGTTCAGGAAGGCAATGTTCTCGATCGAAATTTCCTTGGGGCACGCCGCCTCGCACTCACCGAAATTGGTGCAGCCGCCAAAGCCTTCCTCATCCATCGCATTG
>JBBQJU010000055.1:0-11941 GCA_038326215.1 Gemmatimonadales bacterium
GAAGTCCCGGCCGAGCCCGCGCTTCAGTGCGAGATCGGGGACTCCGAAGGCACGATACTGATAGGTGAGGTGGCGATCGCGCAGGTTATAGGCGCTTTCACTGACCCCCCAGGGCAGCCCGTGCGCGGCGCCGTACGCCACATGGCGCGCCACCGCGCCATGACAGCTCTGATGGAGCAGCGTCGCGGGAAAGGACCGCATCACCAGCGCGGGCATCAGATACTCGAACATGCTCCCGCTCCACGAGACCAGCGCCGTGACCCCCGAGGCCCGCGTCAGCGAGCGGCCCAGCCGGAACCAGTGCTCCACCGGGATGTCGTTCTTGGCAATGGCCACGAAGGAGGCCAGTCGCGCCTCCGAGGCGAGGAGATCATACGACGAGGGGTCGAGTGCGTGACTGCCCTCCTGAAAGCCGATCGAGAGCAGCTGCCGATCCTCGTCGTAGAGGAAGGAGAACTCCATCGCCATGGCCAGCCCATACGCCCGTTCCGCCATCGCCTCGAGGCGCGCACGGAAGTCGTCCGCCCCAGCCATCGCGAGGCAGGCCTGCCGGAGCGCGATAAGGTGGCCCGCCAGGTTGCCGCTATCCACGGTGGAGATGTAGGCGGGCTGCAGCACCTCGAGCGTGCGCACGTCGTACCAGTTGTAGAAATGGCCTCGGTATCGGACCATGCGCCCCAGCGTGTCGAAGACCGATTCGAGGAGTGTGGTCATCGCCGCTCGAGTGATGAAACCGAGTTCGTGTGCGCTCACGGTGGCGAGGAGCTGGAGACCGATGTTGGTGGGCGAGGTCCGCATCGCGATCACCGGCGTCGGATCATCCTGGAAATTGTCCGGGACCAGCCAGTGCGTCTCCTCCGTGACGAACTGCTCGAAGTACGCCCAGTGGAGCCGGGCGTACCGCTCCAGTTCGGCGTGCTCGCTCGATCGGAGTCGCGGCTCGGCGCGCTCGGTGGTGCTCAGGCGCCAGGTGATGAACGGCGCGGACAGCCAGAGCAGTACCAAGGGCGTGACCCCGACCACCACGGCCGTCGCGCTGGTACCACGGGCGATCGCCGCCCAGGCCGCGAGCGCCACCACCGCGACCATGGTGGCGAGCGCCGGGGCCATGGCGTGCCGGGTGATCCGGAAGGCGCCCACGCCCTCCGCCTCTGCCTGGGAGGCCGTCTGCCACTGCAGCAGGAGTCGATGAGAGATACCCAGTCGGTAGAGTGTCCGGAGGATCGCATCACTCGAGATCCAGGCTTGATGGGGCAGCACGGCCACCGCGATCGTGAGCTGCTCCAGCGACGTGACGGCGTCGCGACCGATCGCGCCGTAATAGGCGCGCCATGATGCATCGAATGGCGGGCGGAGTGCTGCCACCAGCAACGCGATGATCCACGGGGCCACGATCGCGCCGAATCCGAGGAGCGCCCAATGGAGCGGCGAGACGGGGATCAGCGCCCATCCGAGCACCAGCATCAGGAACTGGGAAATCTCCACCGTGCTGCGACGCAGGTTGTCGAGGATCTTCCAGCGCGAGAGCCAGGGGAGTCGATTGCGCTCGCGCCCTTCCGGGCCCGGCACCCAGCGGCGCACCCATCCCAGCAACTGCCAATCCCCGCGGATCCAACGATGCTTGCGCCGAGTCCAGGTGAGGTAGCGAGCCGGGTAATCGTCGTAGACGGTGATGTCGGTGACCAGCCCGGCCCGCGCATGGTTGCCTTCGATCAGATCGTGCGACAGCAGCGTGTTCTCGGGGAATCGTCCGCCAGTCGCCTGCTCGAAGATGTCGAGATCGTAGATGCCCTTCCCCGTGAAGGAACCCTCGCCGTACAGGTCCTGATAGACGTCCGAGACGGCCGTCGTGTAGGGGTCCACACCGGGATGCCCGGAGTGAATCGCCGCGAAGGGGGAGCCGTGCGCGCTCGGCAGGGACACCGCGACGCGTGGCTGGAGGATGCCGTAGCCGCGGACCACGCGTGCGCGGGCCGCGTCGTAGCTGGCCCGATTGAGCGGATGCGCCAGCGTGCCGATGAGGAGCGGAGCGGCATCCGGCGGCAACATCGTGTCCGCATCGAGTGTGATGACGTAGCGGAGCTGACGCAGCGCGGCCATGTTGCCGACCGTTTCGCTGAATGCCGTCCGGCCTTTGCCGCGAACGAACCGGTTGAATTCGCCGAGCTTGCCGCGCTTCCGCTCCCACCCCATCCAGACACCCTGCTGCGGGTTCCAGCGCCGCGGTCGATGAAAGAGGTAGCAGGCATCTTCCGTCTCGGGCGCGTACCGCGCGTTCAGCCGGCGGATCCCCTCCATCGCGGCAGCCACGATCGCGGCATCACCTTCGACGTGCTCGGTCGCGGCGTCCGTGAAGTCGCTCAACACGGCGAAGTGGAGGTTGGCCTCGCGGTTGGCGAGGAACTGCACCTCGAGATTCTCGATCGCCTCCTCGACCGCGGCGACGCTCGGGAAGAGCGTCGGGATCACGACGGCCGTCCGGCACGCCTCCGGGATGCCATGCTCCTGGAAGTCGAGCTTGGCAAGGACGCGCGGAGGCAGGATGGCGGTGACCAGTTGATTGAGTGCGTTGACCGCGACGTCGATGGCGGGGAGCAGGGTGATCAGGATCAGCAGTGGCCAGCGGTCGCGCGCGGCGGGCCCCGCCAGCCAGAGCACGGCACCGATCGCGGCGAGTCCGGCGCCGAACAGCCCGGTCGCGAAGACCGGCGTCGGGTGGCGGCAGACCCAGCGATGCGCCGCCTCGCGCAGACCCGGGCGATACCCGGTGCGCTCCACCAGCGCGTGCCAGCCGTGATCAACCAGGTAGTAGCCGACATGGCGCTCGCGGGGATCGTGGTCCGTTGCCGTACCCGAGGCCTCGGCCAGCGCAATGGCGTGACCGGCTACTTCCGCCTCGCGCAACTTGCTCCGCTTGGCAATCCGCTCCACCTCGTGCCGATACCAATCGCGCGTGGCAAAGGTCATCCGCGGGTAATCGCCGGAAGGATCGCGCCGCAACACCGCGTCCATCACGCTTTGCTGTTCAACCAGGTCGCGCCAGTTGATCTGGGCGATCACCCGCATCGACGTGATGCTGTTGGCCATCATCAACTGGGTCAGGGCAAGCCGTTGCGTGGCCTGGGTGTCGGCCTCGTCGGCGTGCAGCGCCCGATCGCCGATCCAGGCCTCGAGCCGCGCCAGTGGCGGGAAGGTGCCTCGACTCAAACGCAGTTGCCGGAGCAGTCGCGAGATGAAGATCGCCGACAGCACCGGTGGCTCGGCGACGAAATCGCCGAGCACTTCGCGGAGGGCTTCGGGGCGTTCGTCATCGGCCGCCAGGATCTTGCGCACCCAGGCATCGGCGACCTCGATCTCGTCGAGTCGCTGCACCGTGCGAAGCGTCATGCGGCGCACACTTTCAAGCAAGCCGAGGCGGAGCATCGCGGGCATCGCCCAGAGCTCGCCAATCGCCAGCGGCGTCACCTCCTGGAAGGCGGCGAGCACCAGCGCGATGTTCTCCGCGTCGAGTCGCCCCTCGCTATGCGAAATCAGCAGAATCGCGAGTTCATAGACGCGTGGGTAGCCGACGAGGGGGCCGCTCGCGACCTCGGGCAGCTCTCGGTAGTAGCCACGCGGCAGCGTCGTGCGCACCTCGCGCATCTGCTCCTGTACCACGTGATAGTTGTCGAGCAGCCATTCGCCGGCGGGAGAGACATCGACGTCGTCCGCCACATTCATCAGGCGGGAATGCGCGGCGTCCAGGATGCGTCGGGTATCATCGAGGCGGACGAGCAGACGCGGGCGGCCAGACGCGCGAGGCCCGACGGTCAGCCGCTGGCTGCGCGCCGTATCGCGGGCGCGAGCGGCCAGATGCTCGCTGCCCAGCAACTCTCCGCGAATTGGGCCAGCGAGCAGTTCTTCCGGCCCGTCACGCGGCGACCGACGCAACCGCGCCAACAAGCGCGGCGGCAGGATGACAGCGATGAGGACAACCTCGTGTCGCGGGAATCGACCGGCGGCACCATGCCGCACGACATCCGTCTGCACCGAGACGGATGTCGCAAGATAGCTCGGCCACTTACCCACGGCGTTTCACATGCCAACGACTATCCACCCAAAGGTGGAGCAGTGGCGCAACCACCGGTCATCGCTGCTCGCCTCTCGCGGCTTACCGCCTGAAGAGGTATGCCACTTTCACGAACAGCCCATCTTCCGTCCGCTCTAGCGCACGGAAGGTGAGCGGCCGATCGCCGCGCAGCGTCGAGCCATAGCCGAGGAAGGCGACCGTGCCTGGCGTCGGCTCGTAGGACGCGAGCCAGTCCACTCGCAGGCGATCGGTCTGCCGTGCAGGTGACTGGACGCCGTTGATGAGAATCGGCAGGCCGCTGACGGGGTCGACGAGCATCGCCTGGCGTTCGCTGCGGTACTCTGCCACCAACCGGAAGAAGAGCGCGCGATTGGGCTGCACCTCGACCTTGAGGCGCGGCAGGACGGTGCGCGCGAATTCACTTCCGTCGCGCTTCCGCTCGAGTCGTTGCACGGCGAGCGTCCCGAAGAGGCGCACCGCCGGCGACGGACGCATCGTGATCGAGGCAGTCGCGGCGGTCCCGCGTGCCTCAGCGGCCTCGGGGAAGATCGCCTTGGTCCCGCGCTCGACGCGGAGTGAGCCCTGCCAGAGGCGCCACGTCGGCGTCGTGACCGTCACGGAGAGGCCAGGCGCATCATAGATCCCGGAGGCCAGAAGAAATGGTCGGCGGGGATCGCCACCCTGCACGCGGTAGGTGGCGTAGGCCGCGGGATCGAAACGCACGAACGCCAGTTCACCCCGGCTGGCGAGGTTCCACCCGCCACGGAGCCGCATCGAGGCGTTGAGTTCCTGCCCCCCCTCGAGTGCCCGGCCACCGATCTCGCCGTAGCGATAGATCCGGGTGACCCCAGCGAAGACCGAGGCCTGTTCGATCAGCGCCCCGCGCGATCCGTACACGGAGTAGCGGTTGAACGCACGCGCCGTCGCGATGTTGGTGCGATTCACGAAGCCGCTCCACGTCTCGAAGTCCTGGCCAATCGCCGTCAACTTGTAGTTGAAGCCGAACGCGCGACCGGTCCGGTCCACTTCGAGGTCGAAGAGGGGATCGGAACGAAAGTTGGGACCACGATCATCCTTGGTGAACGATGCGCCGAGTTGGCCCTGGAAGTAGTACAGCTTCTTGAAGACGAGCCGCGTGTCGGCGGAGATGACGCGATTGTGGTGGCCGTCCTCGTCACGGTTGGTCAGCGTGATGCCGGCCACCGAGTTGTCGCCGACATCCCGGCGCAACCTGGTCAGGTTGGCCAGGCTTCGGGTATCGGGTCGCGCACTTCCATCGCGTGCCGCGCCGAATTCGTCCAGTGCCGTCAAGTGCGCGATGGTCCACGCCCCATACTTGCCCGTCACCTTCGCCCCCGCGAGCGGGTTCGCCACCGTGCGGGTGTAGACCAGGTTGTTCGGCGAGGCGAAGAGCTCGATCCCTTCGAGAAAGAAGGGACGCCGCTCCGGGAAGAAGAGCGCAAAGCGCTCGTTGATCGTCACCAGCCCGGCGTCCGACTCGACCTGCGAGAAGTCGGGATTGATGGTGCCGTCGAGCGTCACCTGCGTGAAGCCGAGGCGGACGTTGCCGCCGATCTCGGTACGGATGTCGCCACGGTCGAAGGTCCCGTTGGGCCGACGGCTCCCCGGCAGTTCGGCCGTCAGCGTCGGCTGCAGTTCGGTGACGACGCCGCGCGTGATGTCGTGGATCCCGGTGATTGTCCCCGCCTGTGCGAGGAACGAGGCGTTGGCCCGCCGCACGTCGGTCCAGGTGTCGTCATAGCCGGTGCGGCGCGTGGTGCGCTGCACATTCATGCCCCAGGTCAATTGGTCGCCACCGCCCCACCGCAACGACTTGAACGGTACCCGGATCTCGGCGACCCAGCCGAAGTCGGTCTTCATCCCCTTGCTCTGCCAGATGAAGTCGGGATTGCGGTCGGTGCTCCCCGACATCCCGCTGCTGGTGGAGAAGCCGCCTTCGCTCCGCACCCCGTCGTCCTGGATGCCGTAGGGATTCACGCCGAAGAAATAGGCCCGGCGGCGATCGTTGAAGGTGTCGAGGAAAATGACGACCTGGTCATCACTGCCGATGTTGTCGCGATCCGACACCGTCGCGCGCACTCCCTCGGGGACGCGGTCATAGGCGAGGATGCCGAAGTGGATCGCCGTCGGCGAGTACCAGACCAGGACGACCGTCGAATCTTCGGCCGGTCGCGAATCCACCGGCTGGAACTGATGGAAGCCGTCAAGCCGCGTCGCCTGGCGCCACACCGCCTCGTCCAGCCTGCCATCCACGACGATCTCCGCCTCGACGCGCGGAGGGGTGACGGCATGGGTCGGAAGCTGGGCGGCGAGGAGCGTCGGAAGGCCAAGGAGCGCGGCAATCGGGAGGAATTTCATGGTGGCGAAGATACTTCGGCGAGCGGCGAAGGGCGAACAGCGAACGGCGGTGTCAGGGAGGGATTCCTCCGCAACACCGCCGTTCGCACTTCGCCGTTCGCCGTTCGCCGTTCGCCGTTCGCCGTTCGCCGTTCGCCGACTACTCGTACCGCAACGCCTGGATCGGATCGAGGCTGGCGGCCCGACGGGCCGGCCAGAGGCCGAAGAAGAGGCCGACCAGCGCCGAGAAGGCAAAGGCGACACCGACGGCGACCGGCGAGATCACCGTGCTCCAGCCGAGCTTCTGGGAGACGAGCGATGAGGCGCCCCAGCCGAGGAGGATGCCGACCAGGCCACCGGCAAGGCAGAGCACCAGGGCTTCGATCAGGAACTGCCCCATGATCGTGAGCTTGGTGGCGCCCAGCGCCTTCCGGATCCCGATCTCCTTGGTCCGCTCGGTGACCGACACCAGCATGATGTTCATGATGCCGATGCCGCCGACCAGCAGCGAAACGCCGGCGATCGCCAAGAGCAGCAGCGAGAACGTCTCCGACGTCTGTTGCTGCGTCGCCAGGAATTCCTTCGGCGAGACGATCTGGAAGTTGTTGTCGGCCCCCGGGCGGATCTTGTGTTCACGGCGCATGATCCGCTCCGCCTCGACCATCCCCTGCTCCATCGGCACCTTGTCGCGGACGACGACGGCGATCGACCGGAGCCGGTCGGTGCCAAAGATGCGATAGCGCGCGGTGTTGAGCGGAATCAGGATCTGCTCGTCCGGATTCTGCCACCCCTGCGAGCCCTTCGACGACAGCACGCCGATGACCTCGAATCGCAGTTTCCGGATGAGGATCTGCTGGCCGATGATCGCACCGGCGTTGACGTTCAGCATCTTCGGCACATCGGAGCCGACCACGGCGTAGAGCTGGCGGCCTGCATCATCGCCGTCGGTGAACATCCGACCGGTGGTGATGGTGTAGTTCCGCGCCTTGGGATAGTTCGCCGTCGTACCGACGATGCTCGTATTGATGTTCGTCCCCACCAGCTGCACCTGCTGATTCTTCTGCAACTCCGGCACGACCTCGCTCAGCGTGGTGGCATCGCGGCGCAGCGCCTCATAGTCGGCGACCAGGAGCGCCGCCCGGTCCTGCGTCGCGACACCGCGGCTCATCCCCTGCCCGGCGTTGATCTGCACCAGCGAGGCGCCGAGTGAGTTGATCTTGTCTTCGACGGCCTTCTGCGCGCCGGTGCCCATTGCCACGACGGTGATCACGGCGGCGACGCCGATGATCACGCCGAGCATGGTGAGCAGCGCGCGCAGCTTGTTGGCCCGGATCGAGGCCAACGCAACGCGAATCGTCTCGCCGATCAACATGTTAGCGCCCTCCAGGCTTCGCGCCAGCCGCCGGCGGCGCCCCACCCTTGCCTGCGGCCGGTGCCGCGGTATTCGCCTGTCCCGGGAGCCCGCCACTCATGCTCTTCATCCGATTCTGCAGATTCTGCTGGCCCTGGATCAGCGAGGCGCTCGGCAGCAAGAGCACCATATCGCCCTCCTTGAGCCCGCTCTTCACTTCCGAATAGTCGAGGTCGGTGAGTCCGGTCTTGATGTACACCGGCGTCGGCTTCCCCTCACGCTGCACGAAGACGATGTAGGTGCCGCCGGAGAACGCATCGCCGTTGCCGCCGCCACGCCCGCCCATGCCGCCACGGCCACTCTGGCCTCCGGCACCACCGCGCCCCGTCTGGCCACCCCCGGCACCACGCTGCCCGGCCGCGGCCGCCGGAGCCGCCGCCTTCGGATCGGTCGCCGGCTTCGCGTCGGCCGGCGCGCCACCCTTGCCCTGCAGTTCCAGCGCCCCATCGGGGCTCGGCGTGCCGGCCGGCGGCGCCGCGGCGGCCTTCGCGGCCTCGAGCATCGTCTTGAAATCGGCCTCGGCAATCCCCAGCACGGTGGCGGCGCTTGCCACGTCGCGCTCGGTCCGCAGTGCCGCATTCGGCACCGCGATGACGTCGCGCCGCTCGCCCACGCCGATCCGGACGTTCGCGCTCATCCCCGGCTTCAGCAGCCCGTCCTTGTTGTCGATCCGCACCAGCACCGGGAACATCGTCACGTTCTGGATGGTGTCGGCCTGCGGCTCGATCTTGAGCAGCTCGCCCTGGAACGGACGATTGGGGTACGCATCGACCGTCACGTTTGCCGCCAGGCCGACGCGCAGCTTGCCGATATCGGTCTCATCGACGAAGGTCTTCACCTGCACCAGCGTGAGGTCAGCCATCTTGAGGAGGACGGTGCCGCCCCCGACATCGCTCACCGGCGACGAGATCACCGTACCGCGCTCGACGTTCTTCGCGATGATGGTGCCGTTGATCGGCGCCCGCACCTCGGTATCGTCGAGGGCGATCTTCGCGTTCTCGAGGTCGATCGTCGACGAGATCACGGCCGCCTTGGCATTCGCCACATCGAGCGTCGTGGACTCGAGCTCCTGCTCCGTGATGGCCCGCGAGTCGAACAGTTCCTTGGCCCGGCGCAGCTGCGCCTCGGCGTTCCGGAGCCGCGCGGTCGCCACGTCGGCTGCCGCCTGTGCCTGCGACACCCGGTTCGTCGGGACCCGGCGGTCGACGCGCGCCAGCAGGGCGCCGCGTCGGACCAGTTGCCCCGTCTCGACGGCCAGATCGGTGATTTCACCCGAGGCGCGCGACTTCACATCCACGATGGTGTCGGGATTGATTGCGCCAGCGGCCTGCGCCGTCACGATGATGTCGCGCTTGCCGATGGCCACAGCCTCGTAGACCGGCGCCGGCACTTCCTTCTTGCAGGCGGTGATCAGGGCAAGGACGGTGAGGAGGCGGATGGGCTGCTTCACTTAGTGCTTCTCCATGCTGCTCGCGTCGCTGGCCACCTTGCCGTCCCGGAGGACGATCTGGCGCTTCGCGTGCGCGGCAATATCAGGTTCGTGGGTCACAAGAATGATCGTCTGCCCCTGCTGGTGCAGGGACTCGAACAGCGCCATGATCTCGACCGAGGTGGCCGAGTCCAGGTTGCCGGTCGGTTCGTCCGCCAGAATGATCGACGGACGATTCACGAGCGCGCGGGCGATCGCCACGCGCTGACGCTGCCCGCCCGAGAGTTCATTCGGACGGTGGTGCATCCGGTCCTGCAGGCCGACCGCACGGAGGGCTTCCTCCGCGCGGCTCCGACGCTCTTTCGACGAGGCGCCGGCGTACACCATCGGCAACTCGACGTTGGCCAGCGCCGACGCCCGCGGCAGCAGGTTGAACGTCTGGAAGACGAAGCCGATCTCCTTGTTCCGGATCCGGGCCAGCGCGTCGTCATCGAGCTCGCTCACGCGATAGCCGTTGAGCCAGTACTCGCCCTCACTCGGCGTATCGAGGCAACCGATCATGTTCATCATCGTCGACTTGCCGGAGCCCGAGGGGCCCATGATGGCGACGAACTCGTTCTTCCGGATCGTCATGTCGACGCCCTGCAGGGCCCGGACCGTCTCCGAGCCCATGACGTACTCGCGCTGCAGATTGCGGGTCACGATGATCGCGTCCCGCGGCACGTCGGCCGGCAGGAGCGCCATGCGCTCCCCGGTATCGCGGATGTCCTTCGCCATTACGGCATCCTCCGGCCCACGATCGACTCGATCTGCGCCTTGGTGCGCAGGTAGGTGAAGCGGGCCTGAATTTCACTCACGAGTGCACGAGTCAGGGATTCCTGTGCCTGCAACAACTCGACGATCGTACTTACGCCGAGCCGGTAGCGCTGTTCCCCAACGCGAAGGTTCTCTTCCGACGCCTGCACCGACACCTTGGCGACCTCGATCGCTTCTTGAGCATTCGCGAGCGACGCGAAGTTCTGCGTCAGCTGCGCCGAGATCTGCCGGCGCTGGTCGGCCAGCGTCGCCTCGGCGTTGTCGACCGCGATCGACTGGTTCTCGATCTGGGTCTCGCGCGTGTAGTTCGTCCACGGCGTGACGGTGAAACCGACCAGCAGCTGCCGGCGCGCCTCGAGGGTGTAGTCGTTCAGCTTGCTGGCGTTGTAGTTGGTCGTGGCCTGGACGTTGAGCGTCGGGAAGTAGGCCGCCTTCTGCTGCCCGAGCTGCGCCTTGGCCGCACGGAGCGAGGCGTCGGAGCTGCGGAGCGACGGTGCCTGCTGCATCGCCTCGGTGCGGAGCGAGGTCGTGTCGAGCGCCGTTGGCGAGCGATAGAACGCCGAATCCGAGATCGCCGAAACCCGCGTCTCGCTGCCGACGAGACGGCCAAGCGTCGCTTCGGCGTTGGCGAGATTCGCCTGCGCGGTGAGCCGATCCTGCCGTGCGGTGCTCAGCGCAACCAGCGCGGTCAAGGAGTCTGTCCGCTGTCCCGAGCCGGAACGAAGTTTGGCGGTCGCGACCTTCAGCTGTTCCTCGGCCCGGCCCAAGGCGGCGTTGCTGATGGCCAGCAGCTCCTTGTTGGCCAGCGCGTCGAAGAAGGCATTGGTCACCGCCAATGCGGCGGCGAAGCGCGAGGTGGTGTAGTTGGCGTCGGCGGCGTCCTCGCGGGCGCGGGCCGCACGCAGCGAATGGTTGCGAGCGAAGCCGTCGAACAGCGGGAGCGACGCCGAGACGTTCATGCCGTAGCTCGGGTTGGTCGTGTTGCCGCTGACCACCTCGCCGGTGATCGGGTCAACGCGTGACTGCCCGGAGTTGAGCTGCAGGTTGGCCTGGGGCTGCAGCGTGATCTGCGGAACGAACGCCCACTTCGCCTGCCGTACCGCCATCTCGGCACTGCGGACCGAGCCCCGACCGGAGACGACGCCGGGCGTTACCTCTTCGGTGCGGCGCAGCGCCTCGGCGAGCGTGATGGCGGCCGGTGCCTGCTGTGCTGCGATCGGCGCGGTGGCCAATGCCGTCAACAAAAGCGCCGCAGGTGCGGCGCGGAAGAAATGGTCAGCGCGAGCCACGGGGTACTCCTCCTCGTCCAGTCGGTCCATTCGGTCCGTCGGTACTGCCCGGATAACAGGGTCCTGAAGGGCGGAACGGTCGCGGTCCGGCCGTACGCATGGCGCGACGGCTGGAATCGTCGACGGTAATCATCGAGTCGTACTTCAGGCGTTGATCGGAGGTCAGGAGTGCCCGGATACCGGAGCGTGATTGATCGCGACGGGCCTCGATCTCCGGACGGATCCCCTCATACAGGGAGTCCATCATCGGGCGATTCCGTGCCTGGTAGGAAGCGAGCAGCGAATCGATGCCGACGACCCGTCGGCAATAGATCGCATTGATGCTGTCCGCCACCGCAGCGTCAATCGTGATGTTGAGCTCCCGGGCCAGCCACTCGGTATGCTTGCCGCCAATGTCCCGACCGCCGCCACCGCGCCCACCTTGACCGCGCAGGCCACGGAAGACGAAGTCGGCCTTCCCTGCGCGCACCGCTACGGTGAGGGCTGTGCCCCCCACGATGATCCCGACCACCAGCGCCGTGATCAGCAAGGTCACCGCACGGGTGCGCGAGGTGGTCAACGATCCCCCG
>JBBQJU010000056.1:0-11817 GCA_038326215.1 Gemmatimonadales bacterium
GCCGCGGTGGTGTCGCAGATTGTCGAGGCCTCTGCGGGCCATCCCCGCGCCTCCGAATCGTCGTCGCCACTGGATCGCCGGGTGGTCGCGCTGCTCCGACGCTACCTGCTTGAGCACGACGAGGCCGTGCCGCCCGGCGGCCTCCGTCCGGTGCTGCGTGCCCTGGAACAGGTTGCCTCGTCGATGGAGCCGCGGTGGACCGAGCGCTTTCAGGAACGGATGACCGGGCCGAGCGGACTCGACTTGGTCGTCGAAGTGGCCCACGACCTACGCTCGCCGCTGACTTCGATTCTCTTTCTCGCCGAAATCCTGCTCCGCGGGCGCAGCGGTCCGCTGACACCGTTGCAGGAACGCCAGCTCGGCCTGGTCTATTCGGCGGCCTTCGGGTTGAACGCGGTCGCCAGCGATGTGATTGAGCTGGTGCGTGGCGGTGACCGCTTGGTCGGTCGCGACCCGCAGCCGTTCTCCGTCGCCGAGGTCCTCGAGTCGGTACGTGACATCGTCCGACCGATTGCCGAGGAGAAGGGGCTGGAGCTCCGTTTCGAGGGACCGGGGCGTGACCGTCGGGTCGGGCATCCTGGGGCGTTGAATCGCGTCCTGCTCAACCTGACCACGAACGCCCTCAAGTTCTCCTCCTCCGGGCATGTCGAAGTCCGGTTGACCGACGGGGCGGGGATGGCGCTGGATTGCACGGTGTGCGACACCGGGCGCGGGATTCCCGAGGCCGCCATGGAGACGCTGTTCGAGCCGTTCCGCCGTCGGCAGCAGCCGGGAGACTACGCCTTCTCCGGTTCCGGGCTCGGGCTCTCGATTTGCCGGAAGCTGGTCGAGGCGATGGGCTCCACGCTCGACGTCTCCGCCGTGGCTGGTGAAGGGAGCTGCTTCCGCTTCACGCTCCAGCTGCCGGAGGCCGATGCCACCATGCTGATTGGCTGAGGACCTCCCGCTCCCCCCCATCCGCTCGTACCTTTCGGACCTTGTCCCGACACACCGAGACGGCCCGTGATCTCCACGCACCTCGCCCATCAGTTCGGCGCTCGCGCCGCCAGCCACCCGACCCGGCCCTTCCTCATCGAGGGGGCGCAGCGCCACAGCTGGGGGGAGATCGCCGCTCGGAGTGATGCCCTGGCGCGCGCGTTCCGTGCCCAAGGCCTGGCCGTCGGTGACCGGATCGGCATCGATCTCCCGAACGGCAGCGAATGGGTGGTCGCCATGCTCGCCGCGGCGCAGGCCGGACTCACCGTCGTCCCGCTCGACCCCGAGCTCGGCTACCACGAGTTGAAGTACCAGCTGCGTCACTCCGAGGTTGCGGCGGTCGTGATCCCCGAGGTCCCGACCCCGGTCGACTATCTCGAGCTCTTCGACGAACTGCTCCCCGATCTCCCCTCGCTGCACCTGATCGTCTATGCCGGGCCCGGGATGCGGTGGTTCGATGACCGCGCCGTCCCCTTCGGCGAGATGCTGCTGCGCGGCGAACGGCAGCCCGCCCTGATGCCGGGCGACGATGCCGATCTGTCGCTGGCGCTGGTCTACACATCGGGGACGATGGGGAAGCCGAAGGGTGTGCTGCTTTCGCATCGCGCGATGGTGTCCTCCGCCTTGGGGACGGCGAGTGCGCTTGGCCTTGTTGAAGACGACTGCATCCTGCAGGCGCTCCCGCTCTTCCACGTCTTCGGCCTTTCCGTGCTGCTCACCGCCATCAGCGCCGGCGCGACGGTGGTCCTGATGCCGCGCTTCGAGGCATCGGGCGCGCTCGAGTTGATCGCCAATGCGGGCGTGACCCACCTGCCCGGCGTGCCGACGATGTTCGAACTGCTCATGCGCGACCCCGCCTTCAGCACGACGCCACTCGGTGGGCTGCGCGGCGGCGTGGTGGCGGGCAGCATGGTGCTGCCGCCGCTGGTCGATCGGATCCGGCAGTGGTGTGACGTCGAGATAGCCTATGGCCTGACCGAAGCGGGGCCGACGGTGACCTCGACCCGACGGAGTGATCCACCCGAGAAGCGTCGCACGACGGTCGGTCGTCCAATCGATGGGGTGGACGTGCGCGTGGTGGACGTGCGCAGTGGGGTGCTGCACGGCGCCGAGGCGGTTGGTGAGCTGGCGGTGCAGGGGACGACGTTGATGCAGGGGTACCACCGGATGCCCAACGAGACAGCGCGGACGGTGACGCCCGAGGGCTATCTGCTGACGGGGGACCTCGCGCTCCTCGATGAGGAGGGCTTCGTGTCGATCGTCGCGCGCCGGAAGGAAGTGATTGTGCGGGCTGGGCAGACCGTCACACCGCGGGAGTTGGAGGACGTCATCCGGACGCATCCCGGCGTCGAGGAGGTCTGCGTCGTGGGCATCCCACACGACGTGCTTGGCGAGCTGATCTGCGCTTGTGTGGTCCTGCTCGAGGGCGCGGCGGTCACTGGGCCCGACCTGCGCCGCTTCTGCCAGGACCTGCTCTCCGCCACCAAGGTGCCCGACCTGGTGCGCTTCTTCGACGGCCTCCCGATGACGGCCAGCGGCAAGGTCAAGCGGCAGGAGTTGGCACGGGTCGTCGCCTTGTGAATGACGTGTCGATGCGTCCATCCGGCTTCCGGCGCGAACGGCTTCCGTCCGGGGAGCGAGTCTCCGTCATCATTGACGGATTCGAGCTCTGGTTTGAATCCGAGTCGTTTTCGGTGGACGTCGATGGGGCTGAGGCCGTGCTTGGGGTCAGCCTCCTGCCAGCGATGGCGCAAGGGCGAACGCTCGACCTCTCGATGTTGCCCGCGATCCCCGAATCGTTGTTCGCATCGTTGCCCGAGATCCAGTCCGCCTGGACGCAATGGAATCTCATGCTTCAGCGCATCGAAGTCGTCGCCCAGACGACCGCGGGCCGGCCGACGGATCGCGCGAATCCTGTGACCTGCTTCTCCGGCGGTGTCGATGCGACGCATGCGGTCCTTGCGGGAGGCGAGGCGAAGGAACGACTGCTGTACATTGACGGATTTGATCATCCTCCATCACCCGGCAGTCGTCCAGCGATTCCGGAGCGCGTAGCACGGCTGGCTGCGAAACTCGATCGAGAACTCGCAGTGGTCCGGACCAACTGGATCACTTGGCGCCGTCAGCTCAAGCTTTCCGGGGGGTTAACGCATGGTGGCGCGTTGGTCGCGTGTGGCTATCTCCTTGGTGGTGGGCAACTGACCATTCCGTCGTCCAGCACATGGGCGTGGCTCTACCCCTGGGGGACGCACCCCTTGCTCGACCCGCTCTGGTCCACGCCCCGCACGACGATCAGGCATTTCGGGAGCGAGTGGACGCGCTGCGACAAAATCGAGGAGATCGCACGAGATCCGAGTGTGCTGGCGGAAGTGCTGGTGTGCCATGGGAGCCCGGATGGGAATTGCGGAGTGTGTGCAAAGTGCCTCCGTACCCGTGCCGCCTTGGTGCTCCTGGGCACGGATCTCGCCGTGGCGCCCGACGCGCAGCACATTGACGTCCTCGCCGCGTACACGCGTCGGCTGGCCGAGGGGTCGGAGAGTAGCTATCTCGGTGAGTTTCTTCAGTTGGCTCGGCGCGCTGGCAATGCGCGGGTGTCTGCCCAGATGCAACGCGCCGGCGGACGGGTCGCACTGCGGTTCTTGCTTGGTGATGCACGGCGACTCCTCGCACCCAGATCGACGGCGTCACGCGCCCGATTGGTCGATCTTCAGTCGTGGGGGCTTGGCCCCATGCCAAGGTTGTCGTGACCCTCACCATCTCCATGCCGAGCCGCGTGGTGGATGATGCCGGTTTCGCCGAGATCGCCCTGCTGGTCGATGGCGAGCGTCTGTGGTTCCGGCTGGCGCAGGACGGGTCACCACCGCTGCGTGGCGAACCAGTGGTCGCGGCACTCCTCGTCGCTGCGATGCGCCGCGGGACTGATCTGGTCCTCCCTGCGGAGCTCCCCGTGTCGGGTGCGTTTCTCGCGGGATGCCACGCTGCCATGGGCGTCATGCGCCACTGGGGAAGTCATTTCGGTTGCGAGCTCACGCCCATACGGATTGTGGCGACGGAAGCCGCTCCTCACGCTGGGCGCCACGTCGGGGTCGCCCTGGCTGATGCGCTGGATACGCGTTTTGCTCTCACGACCTCGCAGATCCGGTATGATCGTGGCCTGCACGTCGTGACGAGCAATCCCTCCGCCGCAGTCGAGGCGACGCTCCCGGCCGAGCAGTGGTTGCCCCCACGAGTGGCGGTCACCACGAATGTCGAGGCTGTTGCGACGCGGCTGGGGACCCCGACGCGGCTCCTGCACATCGCCCGGTGGGTGTCGACGGCATACCTGCAGAACCTCACGCAGTTGGACGTGCCGATCCATCATCCATGGCTGGATCCCCGTCCAAGCGCGGGGCTGCCGGTCGTCCTGACGACGATGGGAGGACCGGGACTCACGATTCGTGCTGTTGGCTTTGGCGCCATGCGTTGGGAAAAATTGCGGGCCGTCCAGGGTCAATCGAACGGCGTTTCCGCGCTTCCGAGCTGCACGGTCTCGGCCGCGGCCCGCTGCGGCACCTGTCGCGCCTGTCGACGCGCGAGCTTTTTCGCCACCCACCTCGAGCTGCTTCGCCGCGGCGAGGCTCCTATGCGGCCGGGTACGGTTCCGACCATTCAGGATCACGACGATTGGGTGTTTGCGCTCGAGGGCGTGTTGCTGGCTCGGCATATTGGTGATCGCATGCTGGAAAAGCGATTGGCCAGCTCGATCCGGCGATTCCAGTGGTCGGAGTGGTTCCGGGAGGCGAGGACCTACCTTGGCCTCAGCCGAGACGCTGCGGTCGCGACACGCTGAATGCCCTCCCCCGACGAGGAACCACGATGAGAAAATTCGCTGTGGGCGACCTGCAGGTTCGTCAGCTTGCGGCGGACGTCACCGAAGTCAGTGCCGATCTCGGAGGAGAGCGCTGCTGGTTCCGAATTCCCGCCGACCGAGCGGTACCCTGGCGTGGTGACGCGTGGGCTGTGGCATCCCTGCTGCCGGCGATGGCGAAAGGGCTGCCCCTTGTCATCGACTCCGCGATGCCGGTCTGCCCCGTCCTCCTTGCCAATCTTGAGCAGCTGCAGCGCATGTTCCGTCTCTGGGGCCCGGCGCTCGGGGTGAACTTCCAACCGATCCCCATCGAAGCGACCACGGCACCGGCCCCGCCTGGAAACCAGGTAGGATCCTTCTTTTCCGGGGGGGTGGACGGAACGTACACCTTTCTCGAGGCGCCAACTCCTCCTCAAGTCGCCGTGTTCGTTGAGGGCGTCGATTTTCAATTGGGAAACCCGATCTATCGCGAGAGCCTCGAGCGGAATCGAGTCTGGGTCGAGGCGAGGGGGGCTGCCATGCTGCCGATGGCGAGCAACCTGCGGTGGGTGGGTCGGGCTCATGGCGTTCGATGGGGAGCATTTTTCGGGGCGGGGCTCGCTGCCTTCTCGCACGCGCTCGGGCTCAAGCAGACCTGGATTGCGGGTGGCCTGAGCTGGAAGGATTTGGTCCCCGAGGGCTCTCATCCCTGTTCCGATCCGCTCTGGTCAACGGCGTCGAACGACATTCGTCATCATGGACGCGACGCACTGCGCTGGGAGAAGCTCGAGAGAATCAGTCAGTCGGAAGGCGCGCTGGATATTCTTCGTGTCTGCTGGCAGGACCGTGGCTTCAATTGCGGTCAATGCGAGAAATGCATTCGTACCATGGTCTTGTTACGGCTCCTCGGACTGACCTCCCCGAACTTCCCCGCGCTTCCCTCGAGCGGCCTCGTCCGGCGACTCATTCCCGGAGACCAGATCGAGGCGATCTTTGTCGCAGAGGCACTCGACCTCGCAGCCGCGCGGGGAGACCGGCACCTTGAAGCGGGCCTCGCTCAAGCGCTCCGGCGTTGGCGAATGCGCTCGCTCGCCAGCGCGGTGGACCGAGATCTGCTGGGCGGGATGTTCCGCGGGCTGCGCTCCAAGATTCGGGGCGGGAGTGGCACGGCCTGACCCGCTGCCAGGACCTCCTCGCTGCCACCAAGGCCCCGGATCTCGTCCGATGCTTCGATGCCTTCCCGATGACCGCCAGCGGCAAGGGCATACGGGAGGAGATGGCGCGGGTGGTGGGCATGGACTCAAGGCCCTCAATGCCGGAAAGGTGACCATTATGTACAACCCTCGAAAGATGCTCAGCGAGGCAGTGCGATCGATGGCAAGGGTCAGCTCCCACCAGGGCCCTTCGGCAATTGGCCAAATGAGGGCGTTGCTGGAACTGCGTTCGGTGACGGGAATGAGCCGGCGGGAATTCTATCGTTATCGATTGTGGCGCCGGGAACTGACGCCGGAAGCGGTGATTGAATTCATCAGCCTTCGGGAGCGCCGTGCCATTGAGGACGCCCTGAATCCTTCGCCCTACCGGGATCGATGCCAATCGAAGTGCGGGCTCGCGACCATCTTCGCTTCTGTTGGAATGCGGGTTCCCCTCGGTTTTGCAGTCTTCGGCCAATCCCATCCGGGTGGCACGCCCGAATTGCGCCACCTCCACACCCTCGATGAGATGGCGTCCGCCATCTCGAGCTTCGGCCGCGCTGGGTTCGTCATCAAGCCCGACGACGGGAGCCAAGGCGAGGGAGTCCTCCTGTTCTCCGGCGTCTCGGGCGATACGCTGACTGCGCTCGGCGGTCGTCGAATGACGACCGCCGAACTCTGGACGCAGATCAACGCCCCTCCCCTCAGGTCGTGGCGCTTCGAGCAACTCGTCCCTCCGCATGCTGTGCTGGCGGACCTCTGTCCGGGGTTCACGCCGACGGTTCGCGCGCTCGTCCTGCTGGTCGGTGGCAGGCCCGTGATCCATGCCGCCACACTCAAAGTTCCGATGGGGCACGTTGGTATCGACAACTTTTCGAAGGGGAATCTTGCGGCTCCGATCGATCCCGCGACCGGACTGGTCGGGATGGCCGTCGATTTCGAGGGGGAGTCACGGTACGCCGCGCATCCCATCACGGGTGCCCCCATCCGCGGGCTGATGGTCCCCCGTTGGGGTGAACTGATCGACATAATTGGAGTGGGTGCGAGGGCACTCGCACCGCTCACCGCGCTGGGGTGGGATATTGTCCCTTCCCCCGAGGGCCCTGTGGCGCTTGAGGCCAATGCGGCGTGGGGGCAGGAAATCGTGCAGCTTCCACAGGACCGAGGGGTCGTGCACTCGGCCTTCGTCGAATTATTGACGCAAGTCGGGGCGGAGGCCATTCTCAGGCGACGCGATCGCGCGCTGGCGGCAAGAAGCGCCTGAATTGTCCGGCCTGGACGACCTGTGGTCTTGTGGTCGGAATCGGGCGTGGCTTCCTATCCTCGGCCTAGATACCTATTCTTCGGGGTCCGACGCGCGGGCGCCATTGGGGCGCCGCACGGACCGCACGCCGTCTCGATCGTTGCCTGCCCCGACCCCACAATGTCCGCCACTCGGCGAGACGAGGCCGGGAGGACAAGACCGGGGACGGCCACACATATAGGACCGTCGTGACTTCTCTTCCCGCCTTTCGGGCCGGCCGGCATATGGCCGTGCCCGCCCTGCACGCGCCCAATGCGGCGCTGCTGATCGACTTCGACAATGTGACCCTTGGCGTCCGTTCCGACCTCACCAAGGAACTCCGCACCCTCCTCAACTCCGACATCATCAAGGGCAAGGTCGCCGTCCAGCGCGCCTATGCCGACTGGCGTCGCTACCCGCAGTACATCGTGCCGCTGTCGGAATCGTCGATCGACCTGATCTTCGCCCCGGCCTTCGGCACCAACAAGAAGAACGCCACCGACATCCGGCTCGCCGTCGATGCGGTGGAGCTCGTCTTCACGCGCCCGGAAATCGGCACCTTCATCCTCCTCTCGGGCGACAGTGACTTCTCGTCACTGGTGCTGAAGCTGAAGGAGTACGGCAAGTATGTGATCGGCGTCGGGATCCGCGAGTCGGCCTCCGACATCCTGATCCAGAACTGCGACGAGTACTTCTCCTACTCCGACCTCGCCGGCCTGACCAAGGAGAGCGACGCCCCGTCGGCGCAGCGTGATCCGTGGGAACTGGTGGGGGAGGCGGTGCAGAAGATGGTGGCGCAGGGCGATGTCATGCGTTCCGATCGCCTCAAGCAGGTCATGCAGCAGATCGACCCCAACTTCGACGAGAGCAACGCCGGCTTCAATCGCTTTTCGAAGTTCGTCACGGAGGCAGGCGCGCGTGGCCTGATCCAGGTGATCAAGCAGGAGAACGGGCAGTACGACGTCGCGCCGGGCAAGGGTGTGCCTGCCGCGCCGCCGGCAAAGGAAGGCCGGCCGTCGCGCGGTCGTGGTGGACGTGGTGCCGCCGCTGCTGCGCCGGTGGCGACGCCAGCACCGGCTGTGCGCGCGCCGGAAGCGGCCCCGGCCGATGGCAAGACGACCGAGGAGCGCGCTGGGCGCCGTCGCGGTCGCGGTCGTGGACGCGGGCGCGGGAAGGGCGAGGAGGGCACCGCGCCGGCGACCATGGCGCCGAGTGCCGCCGCACCGTCGGCACCATACGTCGCCGAGCCGAGTGGGCTTACCCTCGCGGAGGCGTTCCATCTCCTCAGCCGCGCGCTGGGTGAGTTGCCGACACCGGCCGGACACGACGTGGTGCAGGCGCGCATGGCCGCGTTGCACGGTACCGAGGATGTCCTCCTCGAAGTGCCGCGCTTCTTCAAGCTGCTGCGCCAGGCGAATGATGCCGAGGTCGCCGACGTTCGCCTGCTCGGCGACGACCAGTACGAGGTCTCGCCGCATCGGATGGAGTTGGCACTGCAGCGTCGGTCCGCACCGGAAGCCAGTGCGGCGCCGGTACTCGATGCGGATGGCAACGCGGCGCCGCGCCCGACCATTCGCTTCCGTGGCGGCGCGCGCGGACCCTCGTCGAATGGCATGCCGATGGTCGGCATGATCAATTTGACGCCCGTCGGCGCGGTGACGCTGGAGTCGCCGGTGGTGACGCCCGTCGTCGAGGCGCCGGCCAAGCCGGCGAAGCCGATCAAGACGGTCAAGACGGTCAAGACGGTCAAGGCCGCCGCGAAGCCTGCCGCCAAGGTTGCCAAGGCGGCTGCCCCGGCGAAGGTGGCCAAGACGGCGAAAGCCGCGAAGCCTGCTGCCAAGCCGGCTCCGAAGGCGAAGGCCGCGGTGAAGAAGGCGGCGCCGAAAAAGAAGTAGGCGAACAGCGAACGGCGAACAGCGAACGGCGAACAGCGGGACTCAGCGGAAGTATCTCTCCGCCGGGTCCCGCTGTTCGCCGTTCGCTGTTCGCTGTTCGCCGAGCTAGTAGCCGCCCGCCTTCACGCCTTCCTTGGCACTCCCCAATCCGATGCGGATACCGCCGTGCAGCGAGTAGCTCACGCCGCGGAGAAGCTTGTCGTTGCCCGGTGCGGTCTCGATCTGTGCCTGGGCGAACGCCGTGAAGCGGTTCCAGCGACCCTGCACGCCGGCAAGGCCGGTCATGAAGGCGTACGCTGAAGCATCCTGCGCCCCGTTGAGTAGATCGGCGCGGGTGAAGGGGTCCTGCACGACGGGATCGACGCGCGGGGCGACCACCTGCATGATGCCGCCGCCGATGCCGAAGTACGGCTCGAGCGGGGCCTTCACCGGGAACGCCATCAGCACGGCCTGGTACCGGCGAACGTCGTTGAAGACAATCAAGCCAGACTGCTCATCCGACCCGAGGGCCTCGTCGACGCCGAGCATCAGCCCGCCTCGCCGCCCCATCACCAGGATGTGGGCACCCGCAGAGGGCAGGACCTTGGTGTCCTGAGTGCGGGTCTGGATGATCATCGAGCCGGCCTGCAACCCGAGCTTCCAGGTGTAGGAGTCGTCCCGCTGGGCGGTTGCGCGGCCCGGGGTGACCGCGGCCAAGGCCAAAGCGACGAGGCAGGCGCCACACGCCCGCTGGATCTGCGACATCAGAGTGCCTCCGATAGGGAATCGACGGTGCAACCAGCAAGGAACAGGCCGATGCGGCTCATACCAGCCCCAACTGCCGTCCCACCCGCTCGAAGGCGGCCAGCGCGGCGTCCAGATCGTCCCGGGTATGATCGGCCGAGAGCTGGCACCGCACCCGGGCGGCCCCCTGCGGCACCACCGGGAATCCGAAGCCGGTGACAAAAATGCCCTCGTCCAGCAGGAGCTCGCTCATCCGGATCGCGGCGGCGGTTTCGCCGAGAATCACCGGGACAATGGGAGTATCGCCCGGAAGCGGCTGGAAGTGGAGGTCCTGCAACCGCTGGCGGAAATAGCGGGCATTCTCGCGCAATTGGGTGACCCGTTCCGGCTCCGCTTCGAGTACCTGGATGGCCGCCAAGGCCGAGGCGGCCACGGTGGCCGGGAGGGCGTTGGTGAAGAGCTGCGGCCGAGCGCGTTGCGTGAGGTAATCGCAGAGCGCGGCAGAGCCGGCGACGAAGCCCCCAGCCGCCCCGCCGAGCGCCTTCCCGAGGGTCGAGGTGATGATGTCCACCTCGCCCACCAGGCCGAAGTGCTCGGCTGTCCCGCGTCCAGTCGCGCCGAGGACGCCGGTGGCATGCGAGTCATCGATCCAGAGCACCGCGCCATGCTTGCGGCAGACGGCCAGCAGGGCGGGGAGGTCGACGATCGACCCTTCCATGGAGAAGACGCCGTCGGACACCACCATCTTGACCTTCTTGTCTGCGGCGGCCGTCAGCTTGGCGTCGAGGTCGGCAAAGTCGCCGTGCTTGTAGACGCCGGTCTCGCACTTGGTGATCGACTTCGCCAGCCGCAGGGCGTCGATGATCGAGGCGTGGTTGAGCTGGTCGGAGAGGATGATGTCGTCGGCCGTGAGGACCGTCGCCGGGAGCGCTTCGTTGGCATTCCAGCAGCTGACGAAGGAGAGCGAGGCCTCGGTGCCGACCAGCCGGGCACAGGCGGCCTCGAGGTCGCGATGGATCGTGAAGGTGCCGCAGATGAAGCGCACCGAGCCGGTGCCCGCGCCGAAGTGATCGATCCCCGCCTTGCCGGCCGCCATGACGGTGGGATGCGCGGCGAGGCCGAGATAATTGTTCGACGAGAGGATGAGGACCTCGCCGCGGCCCTCCATCTGCACCCGTGCCGCCTGCGGTGACGCGATGTGGTTGAGCGTCTTGTAGACGCCGTCGCGGCGGAACTGTGCCAGTGCCTCGGTGAGGCGCGCGTCGAGTGCGGTGGGCATGCTCATGCGCCGATCTCCAGGATGACCTTCCCCGCTTCGCCTGCCTTGATGACGGCGATCGCGTCGGCGATTTGTTCGAGCGGGAAGCGGTGGGTGATGACAGGGCGGGGGTCGAGCTGGCCGGCACGGAGGAAGCGGGTCATCTCGATCCAGGTGCGATACATCCGTCGGCCGGTGACACCATACAGCGTGAGTCCCTTGAAGATGATGTCGCGGGCGAAGTCCACTTCCGTCGTCCGGCTCGGCGTGCCGAGGAGATTCACCCGACCCCCGGGGCGAGCGGCGGCAAACGCCTGCGCGTGTCCTGCCGGGTGACCGCTCATCTCGCACACCAGGTCGACGCCGATCCCGCCGGTGAGTTCACGGCACTTGGCGACGACGTCGTCGCTGGCCGGGTCGAAGGTATGGTGGGCCCCCATCGTCGCCGCGAGTTGACGGCGGAAGGGATTGAAGTCGGAAGCCAGGACCAGAGAGGCGCCAGCCGCCCGGAGGACCCCCACCGCGAAGCAGCCGATCGGGCCGCAGCCCAGCACCAGCACGGTCGACCCCGGGACCGCCCCCCCCTCGAGGGCGGTATGGACGCCGTTCCCGATCGGATCCATGATGGCCCCGATATCGGTGGGGATGCCGTCGAGCTTCATCAC
>JBBQJU010000057.1:0-11742 GCA_038326215.1 Gemmatimonadales bacterium
AGAGACAGCGGCGTCCGGTCGTTTCCGCCAGCTCGCCACCCTTCTTCACGTAATCGTCGATCGGTTCGGAGGCGCAGCGGAAGCCGATCTTGCCGTCCTCGCGCGCGTAGGCAGTCCGCAGGTAGCCCATATCGCAGATGCGCTTGCGTGGGATGCCGGCGTCCTTGTCACCAGTCCAGGTCACCACCTTGAACGGGTAGCCGGTCGGTGACGCGAGCGGATCGGTGCGAACGGCTACCTCGCCCCGGAGCGCGCTCTCCAGCACGGAGCGCTTCAGTTCGGCGGTGAAGCCGGACTCATTCGAGAAGGCGAAGAGGGTCCCGATCTGAATACCTGCCGCGCCAGCTGCCTTCGCCTTGCCGAGGCGGTCGGGCCACCCTTCGCCGCCTGCCAGCCAGAAGGGGAGGCCGAGCTCGGCGATCTGTGAGAGGTCGACGACGTCGCGTTCCCCATAGATCGGTTCGCCGGCCTCGTTCAACACCATCGTGCCACGCGGCGGCGCGTTATGGCCACCGGCCGTCGGCCCTTCGATGATGAAGCCCTGCACGCCGCCGCCACCCTTGCGGGCCAGCATGGTGGCGAGGGAGTTGGACGCGACGATCGCGAGGAACGCCGGACGGGTGACCGGGATGGGCGTCGCGCCGTCCCAGTAATCGGCTGGGTCGAGCGTGATGTACTCGGTGCGCCCTTCGGCCAGGCCGAGGACGTCCATCTTGAGCTGTGCCTTGTCGTGCGTGGCGAAGGCATCGAGGGCCGGCGGAATCTCGCGCGGAATCCCGGCGCCCATCAAGATGTAGTCGACGCCGGCGAGCATGGAGCCGTAGAGCGCCGCGAGATTCGGGCGCTGGATCTTGGTCAGCAGATTGGCGCCGACGAGACCCTGGTGGCCCTCCTTGGCGAGCCAGACTTCGCAGAAGGCGCCGAGCATCTGCGCTTCCTCGCGTTCGCGGCGGACCACCTGCTTGTACATCGGGAGCAGCGCGTACGGCTTGCCCGGCTCACGTCCCTCGGGGAGGAAGTACTTCGCCAGAAAGCCATCGGCCGCGCGACGAATCGGAAATGCCGCGAGCGCTCGCCGCATGTGGCCGCCGGCGTCACCATCCTGGAGGCGACGCACCAGGACGGTGTCGATGCCAGTGGCGGAAATCACCCCAAGTTGCCCGGCCCTCGCCACGGTGTTGGCCAGTCGCCAATCGGAGACAGCGACGCCCATCCCCCCTTGAATGATCTCAGGGAGCGGGCGGGTGGTAGCGGCGGTCTCAGCCATCAGGGACGGCGTCCTTTCGTGGTGCGCCCGCGGGCAGGCGACGCCTTGGGCCGATCGCCGCGCGGGGCAGTGGGGGCTGGCGCGGCACCCGGCTGGGCAGCCCGACGGGCGGCCTTTTCCTTGGCGCGTGCGCGCTCATCCGACTTGCGGGCGCGGATCGCGGCGATCCGCTCGGCGAGCGGCACTTCGAGCGCGACCTCGGGCTTGGCACGGTAATCGAAATCGGGGACGGTCACGCGCGGCAGGCGCTTGTTGAGCACCTTCTCGATCTGGCGCAACTCGCTCTCTTCTTCCGGCGCCACGAACGTGAAGGCATCGCCCGTTGCCTCGGCGCGTGCCGTCCGGCCGATCCGGTGGATGTAGTCCTCGGGTACCAGGGGGACGTCGAAATTCACGACGTGGCCCAACTCCTCGATGTCGATCCCGCGGGCGACGATGTCGGTCGCGACGAGGACCCGGTACTTCCCCTTCTTGAAGCCGGCGAGCGCCTCGGTCCGCTGTGCCTGCGAGCGGTTACCGTGGATGCGTTCCGCCGGAATGCCGTGCTTGCTCAGGAAGGCGTGCAGTCGGTTGGCGCGGTGCTTGGTGCGCGTGAAGACCAGAACTTCCTGCATCTCGCCGCGCTGGAGCAGGGTCAGGAGGAGCGTGGACTTCAGTTCCTGCGCGACCGGGTAGAGCGCCTGGGTGATCCCGACGGCGGGCTTCGACTGCCGCTCGAGGTTGATCAGCACGGGGTCCTTCAGCATCTCGCGCACCAGCGTCATGATCGGCGAGGGCATGGTGGCGGAGAAGAACAGCGTCTGGCGCTTGGCGGGGACGTGCTTCAGAATCCGCTTGATGTCGGGGAGGAAACCCATGTCGAGCATCCGGTCGGCTTCGTCGAGCACGAGGTACTCGATGCCCGGGAGCTTGCCGTACTGCGACTTGAAGTGGTCGAGCAGCCGGCCCGGCGTGGCGATCATGACGTCGACGCCGCTGCGGAAGGCATGTTCCTGCGGTCCCATCCCCACGCCCCCGAAGACGGCGGCCCCGGTGATCGGGGTGTGGACGGCGAGATCGTTCAGGTCCGCCAGAATCTGCGCTGCCAGCTCACGGGTCGGTGTCAGCACCAGCGCCCGGGTGGTTCGACGCGGCTGGGCAATCAGCTTGTGCAGAATCGGCAACAGAAAGGCCGCGGTCTTGCCGCTGCCGGTCTGGGCGCAGGCGAGTACGTCCCGACCCGCCAAGGCGGGCGGGATGGCATCCGCCTGAATGGGGGTCGGTCGGGTAAAGCCGAGTTCCTTGATGCCACGCAGGAGGTCGGGATGCAGGTCGAGACTACTGAAAGGCACGCAAGTTCCTAGGTCGGGGACGGTGTTTCGCACAGTGCAACGTAACAACCCGTCCCACGGAATGACGACAGGCCTGCTTCTGCACACCACGCTTTTGGGTGATACGCCCTGTTGGGGGGATTTGTTCACGAGCCGGGCATTCCCCGGACGCGCTAGGGGCCCGGGGTGGTCAATTCGCGGATCCAGATGTCGCGAAATTGTACAGTGACTCCGTGATCCTGGAGGGCGATCGGGAGGCGGTCGGGGTGGACGGTATAGGGGGTCCGGACGCCGTTGCTGGTGGGCCCCAGCAGGATGGCCTCTTGGTGGACGAGGATGCCGTTGTGGAAGATGGTCATCCGGGCCGGGACGGCCAGCAGGCCGGCGGCGTCAAAGATCGGGCGGCGGAACAGGATATCGTAGCTCTGCCACTCCCCAGGAGCTCTGGAGGCGTTCACCAGCGGCGGGAATTGGCCATAGATGGCGGCCGCCTGTCCGTCGGCGTAGGTGGAGTTGTCCCACGAATCGAGGATCTGGACCTCGTACCGTCCCATGAAGAAGACGCCGCTGTTGCCACGCTCCTGCCCATTGCCCTTCACCACCGTGGGGGTGCGCCACTCCAGATGGAGCTGGACGTCGCCAAAGGCCTGGCGGGTTCGGATGGTGCCGGTACCGGGCACGACCTCGAACGCCTGGTCGACGATCCGCCATGGGGCTGCGCCCCCGGAGGAGTCCTTGGCGGTTTGCCAGCGGGCCAGGGAGGTGCCGTCGAAGAGGACGATGGCGTCAGCTGGGGCGGGGACAGGGGCTCCCGGGGGGCCGGGGTGCACGACTGGTGGCGTGGGACGCGCCATGGAGTGCTGGGGCCACTCGACGGGGGCCTGGGCGGCGAGCGGCGAAATGAGCAGGAGCGCCAAGGCGGTGGCAGGAGCGAGCGAGGTCAGCATGACGGCTCTCCGGGAGAATGCGCCAATGGCGGCGGCGGAGTAAGTTATCCCGCCGGCCCTGCGCACGGCGCGTTGCCCCGACGCGGCGCCACGATCGGTCCCGCGTTGCCTTCCCTTGGAGAATCCTCGCTATGGTTTCGCTGCTCCGCGTCGCGGGGGTGGTGACGTGTGTCGCCACGATCGCGTCGCCGCTCACCGCCCAACGCACTGCCCCGGCAACCTTCGCCATCACCAACGCTCGTCTCGTCCCGGTCTCTGCCCCGGTGATCGAATCGGGAACGGTGGTCATCCGCGGCGGCCTGATCGTCGCGGTCGGCGCCACGGTGGCTGTCCCTGCTGATGCCCGCGTCATCGACGGCACCGGCCTCACCGTCTATCCCGGGTTGATCGACGGCTTCGGCACGCTGGGGCTGCCGTCAGCGGCGCCGGCCGCCGCCGCCGGTGGCGGTGGCGGTGGCGGACGCGGCGGGGGCGGGGGAGCGGCCGCACCGCGGGCGCCGAATTCGACGCAGGCGGTCGGTCTGCAGCCCGAGCTCGCGGTGGTGAACGAGCTCGGCCCCGACGCGATGGCCTTCACGGCACCGCACGCGGCTGGGTTCACCACGGCGTTCACCTCGATCGGTGGTGGGGTCTTCCGCGGCCAGAGCGCGGTGATCAACCTGGACGGCACCGATGTCTCGACGATGGTGGTGAGGAGCGGGATGACGCAGCAGCTCGCCTTCTCGCGCGGCGGTGGCGGCGGCGGCTTTCCCGGCTCGCTCTTCGGCGTCTTCGCCGCGATTCGGCAGGAGCTGCTCGATGCCCAGCGCTATCGCGAGCTGAGCGCGGCCTACGCGCGCAACCCGAAGGGAATGGTGCGGCCGGCGTACGATCCATCGCTGGCCGCGTTGCAGCCGGTGCTGGCGCGCCAGGTGCCGATGGTGATGCTGGCGAACACACAGCGCGAGATCGAGCGGGCGCTCGACCTGGCGAAGGAGTTCAACCTGCGCGCCATCATCGCCGGCGGGACCGAGGCGTGGAAGGTGGCGGACCGACTCAAGGCCGAGAGCGTGCCGGTGCTGCTGACCGTCAACTTCCCGCGGCGGACGACCACGCCCGCGGTCGATGCCGACCCCGATCCACTCCGCGTCTTGCGCGAGCGGGTCGAGGCGCCGAAGGGCGCGGCGGTGTTGCAGGCGGCGGGTGTGACCTACGCCTTCACATCGGGTGGTGCCTTCCCCGAGTTCCTCGCGAATGTGCGCCGCGCGGTTGGCGGCGGATTGACTCCGGAGCAGGCGCTGCGGGCGATGACGACGACGCCGGCGCAGTTGTTCGGCATTGCCGATCGGGTGGGCGCGCTCGAAGCCGGCCGCATCGCGAACCTGACGATCACCAAGGGTGACCTCTTCGCGCCCGGCACCACCGTGCAGCAGCTCTTCATCGATGGCCAACCGATCACCATTCCGGTGGCTGCGCCCTCCGCTGGTGGAGCGGGTGGTGGTCGTGGCGGTCGGCCGGGGACTTTGGATGGCCAGTGGACCGCGCGGATCGCGTTCGATGGCGCGGAGCGCGAGGTGACCTTCACCTTGACGCAGCACGGCGCCATCCTCGGCGGCGTGCTCGAAGGGAGCTTCGGCTCGGCGACCCTCGAGGAGGGCGTGGTCCAGCCGGACGGCAGCTTCCGCTTTGCTGCCTGGTTGATGCATCACGATGGATTGGAACGGGCCGAGTTCCGCGGTGTCCGGCAGGGTGACGCGCTGGTCGGCGAGGTCGCGGTGCAGGGGCATGGGACGTCGCGCTTCACCGGCAACCAGGAGCGCTGAGATGACCACCACTGTCGAGGGATCCATGACGACGTCCGCGGTGGCCCTGGTCCTGCTGCTCGCCGTGCCTGCGCTGTCGGCCCAGGCGCCGCGCGCGGCCGCCCCCGCCACGCTCATCACGAACGCCACGGTGCTGACGGTGACGAAGGGGACGCTCGCCGGGACCGACGTGCTGCTGCAGAACGGCAAGATCGCGCAAATCGGCAAGCATCTGACGGCCCCGGCCGGCGCGACGACGATCGACGGCACCGGCAAATTCCTGATGCCGGGGATCATCGATCCGCATTCGCACATGATGAGCGACGCGACGAACGAGGGCTCGCTCTCGGTGACGTCAATGGTGCGGATCGCCGACGTGCTCAACCCGACGGCGCCGAACATCTATCGTGCCCTCGCCGGCGGCACCACGATGCTCAACATCCTCCACGGCTCGGCGAACACCATCGGCGGGCAGAACGCCGTGGTGAAGCTCAAGTGGGGCCGCACCGCGCAGGAGATGCTGGTGCCGGGTGCGATGCCGGGGATCAAGTTCGCCCTCGGCGAAAACGTCACCCGGAAGAACAACCAGACCGTGATCGTGCAGGGGCAGCCGGCCGCACCGCGCCGCTATCCGAGTACGCGGATGGGGCAGGAAGTCATTCTCCGCGATGCCTTCACCCGGGCACGCGACTACCAGGCGACGTGGGCGGACTACCGCGCACGGTTGGCGAAGAAGGAAGCCGGGCTCATCGCGCCGCGGCGCGACCTCGAGCTCGAGCCGCTGGTCGAGGTGCTGGAGGGGAAGCGCTGGGTCCACGCGCACTCCTACCGCGCCGACGAGATGTTGATGCTGCTGAATCTGGCCGATGATTTCGGCTTCACGATCAAGACACTGCAGCACGGCCTCGAGGGCTACAAGATCGCCTCCGAGATCGCCAAGCACGGGGCGGGGCTGTCGACCTTCGCCGACAGCTGGGGCTACAAGATCGAGGCGTATGATGCCATCCCCTATAACGTCGCGATCCTGATGCGCCACGGTGTCGTCACGACGATCAACTCCGATGATGACGGACGCGCGCGCCGCTTGAACATCGACGCCGCAAAGATGGTGCGCTACGGTGCGCTGACCGAGGACGAGGCGCTGCGGATCATCACGTATAACGGCGCCGTGCAGCTCGGACTCGAGACTCGTGTCGGCTCGATCGAGGTCGGCAAGGAGGCCGATGTGGTGCTCTGGAATGCCCACCCGCTCAGTGTCTACGCCTCGCCGGACTACACCTTCATCGATGGCGAGCTCTACTTCTCGAAGGCGATGGACGCCGAGCGGCGCGCAGCGCGCGTCGCCGAGCGGACCGAGCTCGAGCAAGCCGAAGCCAATCAGGCCCCGAGCGGCCGTGGCGGCGCTGGTGGCCGCGGCGCTGCCGGAACCCCTCCCGCCATGCCCCCGAAGGAGAACCACTGATGCGCGGCCTCATCCGTTCCGTCGCGACGACCGCGACGTTGGCGGTGCTCGCGGCCTCGCCGCTCACTGCCCAGCTTGGTTCCTTCAATCCGCGTCCCGGACCGCAGGGGACGTTCGCGATCCGCAATGCGCGGATCGTTCCGGTCAGCGGCCCGGAGATCGCCAACGGCACGCTGGTGATCAGCGGCGGCAAGATCACGGCGGTCGGCGTGAACGCGGTGATCCCGGCCGGCGCGCAGATCATCGACGGCACCGGTCTCTCGGTCTATCCGGGGATGATGGACGCCGCCAACGAAATCGGCCTCTCCGAGATTCCGCAGGGCGCCAACGCCACGATGGACGCGAGCGAGGTCGGATCGTTCAATCCGCAGGCGCGCGCCATCAACGGATTCAATCCGCACAGCGCGATCATCGGCGTCACGCGGGTGGTGGGGATCACCCATATCCTGTCGCGGCCGAGCGGTGGCGTGATCGCCGGTGCCGCGGCGCTGATGAACCTGGCCGGTGACACGCCGCCGGCAATGGCGGTGGTGCCGCAGGCCGCGATGGTGCTCACGCTGCCCGGTGGCGGCGGTGGACGGGGCGGTGGGGGTGGTGGTTTCGGTGGCGGGGGTGGTGGCGGCAACGCCGGTGCGACTGCCGTACGCGACTCGCTCACGCAACTGCTCGACGACGCGCGCGCCTACGGCAAGGCAATCGCGGCGGCCGTCGCTGACAAGTCGCTCCCGCGGCCGACGCATGACCTGACGCTCGAGGCGCTGCTGCCGGTCGTCAACGGGACGATGCCGGTGCTGATCGCCGGAACCACCGCGGCGAATATCCGCGACATCATCGCCTTTGCCGACTCGCAGAAGATCCGGCCGATCATCCTCGGCGGCCGCGATGCGCTGCAGGTCGCGGCGCTCCTCAAGGAGAAGAACGTCCCGGTGCTGTTGACCGGTGTGCGGGCGCTCCCGAGCCGCGAGGACGACCCGTTCGACATCAACTACACGCTGCCCGCCAAGCTGGCGGCGGCGGGCGTGCGCTTCGCGATCACCTCCGGCGAGGAGACGCCCGATACGCGCGACCTGCCGTATGTGGCCGGCGTCGCGGCGGCGTTCGGCCTGAGCCACGACGATGCGCTCAAGAGCGTCACCCTCTGGCCCGCCGAGATCTATGGCGTGGGTGACCGCCTCGGCTCCCTCGACGTCGGCAAGATCGCCAACGTCGTGGTGACCACCGGGGACATGCTCGAGGCGCGCACCGAGACGAAGTACCTCTTCATCGACGGGCGCCTGGTGCCGCTCGACACCAAGCACACGCAGCTGTACGAGATGTTTAAAGCGAGGCCGTAAGCGGCAGCGAACGGCGAACGGCGAACGGTGGTGTCCAGGGAAAATCTTCCCGCGACACCACCGTTCGCTGTTCGCTGTTCGCTGTTCGCCGTTTACAGGTAAATCTCGCTCCCCTTCGCCCGAAACTCGGCGGATTTCTCTGCCATCCCGGCCTTGGCGGCGTCGCGGATGTCCTGCGAGATCCGCATCGAGCAGAATTTCGGCCCGCACATCGAACAGAAGTGGGCCACCTTGGCGCCTTCAGCCGGCAGCGTCTCGTCGTGATAGGCGAGCGCCGTCTGCGGGTCGAGGGCGAGGTGGAACTGGTCGCGCCACCGGAATTCGAAGCGCGCCTTGCTGAGGGCATCATCGCGGCGCTGCGCGCTGGGATGGCCCTTGGCCAGGTCGGCGGCGTGGGCGGCAATCTTGTAGGTGATGACACCGGTCTTGACGTCGTCGCGGTTCGGCAAGCCGAGGTGCTCCTTCGGCGTGACATAGCAGAGCATGGCGGTGCCGTACCAGCCGATCATCGCGGCGCCGATGGCGCTGGTGATGTGATCGTAGCCGGGGGCGATGTCAGTGGTCAGCGGCCCGAGGGTGTAGAACGGCGCTTCGCCGCACCACTCGAGCTGCTTCTCCATGTTCTCCTTGATGAGGTGCATCGGCACATGGCCGGGGCCCTCATTCATCACCTGCACGTCATACTCCCACGCGATCTTCGTGAGTTCGCCCTGCGTCTTGAGCTCGGCGAACTGCGCTTCGTCGTTCGCGTCGGCAATCGAGCCGGGACGGAGGCCGTCGCCCAGCGAGAAGGAGACGTCGTACGCCTGCATGATCTCGCAGATCTCGCGGAAGCGGGTGTAGAGGAACGACTCCTCGTGGTGGGCCAGGCACCACTTCGCGATGATGCTGCCGCCTCGGGAGACGATCCCGGTCATCCGGTTCGCGGTCATCGGGATGTAGCGGAGCAGCACGCCGGCGTGCACGGTGAAGTAGTCGACGCCCTGCTCGGCCTGCTCGATCAGCGTGTCGCGATAGACCTCCCACGTCAGGTCCTCGGCGACGCCGCCGACCTTCTCGAGTGCCTGATAGATCGGCACGGTGCCGATCGGGACCGGCGAATTGCGCAGAATCCACTGCCGCGTCTCGTGGATGTCCTGGCCGGTCGAGAGGTCCATCACCGTGTCGGCGCCCCAGAGCGCGGACCAGCGGAGCTTCTCGACTTCTTCCTCGATCGAGGAGACGACGGCCGAGTTGCCGATGTTGGCGTTGATCTTCACGTGGAAGCCGCGACCGATGATCATCGGCTCGACTTCGGGGTGATTGATGTTCGCCGGGATGATGGCGCGGCCGCGGGCGACTTCGCTCCGGACGAACTCCGCGGGCAGCCCTTCGCGGAGCGCGACGAACTCCATTTCGGGGGTGATTTCGCCTTTCCGGGCGTAGTGCAGCTGGGTCACCGGGCCGGTGCCACGGACGACGGTGCGACGGAGCCCGTCGGGCATCGCGACGCCGAGGGCCTGATCGCGCTCGGGACGGAGCTCGACGGTGCGCGCGCGGATCCATGCGTCGCGGATCGCCGGAAGCCCCTGGCGGACGTCGACGCCCTGCGGACCGGAGGTGTCGTAGACGCGGAGTGGCGGGTTCGGCGTCCCGTCGGGGGAATCGGCGAGGGTGATCTCGCGCACCGGGACGCGGACGCCGTCAGGGCCGAGGAGGTGGACCTTCTCGGAGCAGGGGAAGGCCTCGGCGAACGAAGAACCGGGAATCACGGCAGTGGTCATCGGGTATAGTCCTCGTGCTGGGTCGCCTTCCTCCGCCGGTATGAGCCGGGTCAGGTTCGAAGGGTGCCTCTCAATCCCCCACCGGACGTGGCGGAGGATGCCCCTGGCGACCCGCCAAAGATAAGGGACGGGGCGCCCTCTGGCGCACTGAGTGCCCGGTCCCAATATTGACAGGACCACCGGGTACCCAGTTTCCTCGTTTGCAGGAGGCACCATGCGCCGTTTCGCGATGGCAGCAGCACTTCTCACTCTCGGCCTCTCGTTCGGGACCAGTTCAGCTTCCGCCCAGGGCTTCGTGGGTGCCGGCGTGACCACGCCGATGGGGGACTTCGGTGATGCGGCCAAGATGGGCTACGCCGTCAACGCCGGTTTCCGCCCGTGGCAGGCTGCCGACAAGCGGATGTCGCTGTGGGTTGAAGGGCTCTACGGGGCGAACAACTTCAAGGGTGCGGTCGACGGGAAGACCACGATGTTCGGTGGCTTCGGCTCGGTCACCTACAATCTGACCGCCGAGGCGAGCGCGGTCCCCTACGTGATCGGCTCGGTCGGCTACACGTCGTTCAAGAGCAAGGTCGCAAACGTGAGTTTCGACGCAGAAGGCGCCCTCGGCTTCGGTGGCGGCGTCGGGGTCGGCATCAAGAAGTTCTATCTCGAGAGCCGGTACCTGACCTCGAGCAAGAACGGCGGCACCCGGGCGTTCATCATGTGGACGGCAGGGTATACGTTCTAGCAGCGAACGGCGAACGGCGAACGGCGAACGGTGGTGTCGCGGACAGAATATTCCGCTGTACCGCCGTTCGCCGTTCGCCGTTTCCTTCGCTAGCTTTCGGCACTCGCTTCCGGAGTCCGTGCCGTGTTGCCCCTCGCGTTGGCGCTGTCGCTGGTCCTGCCCCAGCAGTCGACCGATAGTCTCCGTCAGTTCATTCCGCCGGTCCCGACGCCGGCGTCGTTCATTGCCGATGCGCGCCACGTGCTCACCGACTCGGCGCACGCGGTGCTCGATGCGCGTATCCGCGAGCTTCAGTCGGGCGGCTTCGGCGACATTGCCGTCGCCATCCTCCCCAGCATCGGCGATTACGCGCCGAACGACGTGGCGGTGGCGATCTATCGCGACTGGAAGGTGGGCAGCGTCGCTGCGATCGGATCGGCACGGCGCGATGTCGGGGTCCTGATCCTGATCGTGCCGAAGGAGTTGTCGCCGACGAAGCAGGGCGAGTGTTACATCGCCCCCGGCACGGGCGCGGAAGGGATCATCACCGACGCCGCCAGCGGCATGATCTGTCGGGACGAGATCATCCCGCTGCTCAAGACGCGTGACTATGCCGGCGCACTCTCCGCTGGCATCGAGGCCATCGCTGCGCGGCTGACCAACGACGCCGGCCTCGCCGACTCGACGACGATCGATCAGATCAACGCGCCACCGGAGGGTGACGGCTGGTTCCACTGGTGGTACATCCCGGGTGGTCTGGGCACGATGGGGGCAACCGCGGCGGCCGTGCTCCGGGCGCGTCGTCGCCGGCCGCGGACGTGCCCGCGCTGCGGCCGCACGATGCATCGACTGGGCGAATCGGATGATGATGCCTTCCTCGAGGCGGGGCAGGTCGTCGAGGAGCAGATCAAGAGCGTCGACTACGACGTCTGGGAATGTGACTGCGGCGAGCATCTGGTGCTGCCCTACAAGGCGCTCTTCACCAGTTACTCGACCTGTCGGCAGTGCCAGCGCCGTACCGCGAAGGCGACGCGCACCGTGCTCCACCATGCGACGACGATGTCGACCGGCAGTGCGCGCGACAGCTTCCGGTGCAAGGCGTGCGATGCGACGTGGGAGGTGATGGTGACGCTGCCGATCATCGTCGCGTCAAGTGGCGGATCGGGTGG
>JBBQJU010000058.1:0-11697 GCA_038326215.1 Gemmatimonadales bacterium
GGTCAGGCCCGTGGGAAATGTCGGCGGCATCATGAACCATCCTACGGGGGTGTGACAGGGGGGGCAATGTGGGGTGCGCGTCGCCGTGACGATCCTGCGCCTTTCGTGGTGCCGTGCGCGGGGATGGGATGGGGCATGATGTGCTGCGCCGTCTGGCGTGTCGCACGTGCATAAAACCCATCAGACAGGTTACAATCCCTTGCCAACCGTACTTCGTGTAGGCAATTCGACTGGGAGCAGCTGCATGGCCCGTGAGACTCCGATTCCGCTGGTATTGCGGGCACAATTTGCCGAGGCGCGGCGGCGTGGGGCCCTCGCCAGGCGCACCGAACCGCATGGTCGCGCTGTCCGCTTTCTCCGGTCGACCCGCCAACTGGTCATCGATCTGGTCAACGGCACGCAGCTTCGGCTCCCGATCGCCCGCGTGCCCGGCACGGCAGGATTGACCGAGGCAGAAGTGCGCGACGTGACCCTGTCGCCGGGGGGCATGCTCGTGGTCTGGCCGCGGGTGGACCTGGACCTGACGGTCCATGCCTTGGCAATCCTCGCCCTGGGCGAGAAGACGGTGATGCGCGCCTCCGCTGCCGTGGCCGGCTCCACCAAGAGCCCCGCGAAGGCCGCGGCCTCTCGCCTGAACGGCCAGAAGGGCGGCCGCCCCCGGAAAACCGCCACCAGCTGAGCATCGTCACACCCATCGGGTAGCTTTCGGTGTCTCCCTCCAGCGAGCCCCGCCCTGACCCAACACGCCAAGCTCCACCGCTGGATGGACCTCGTCGCCGTGCTCCTCTCGCGCCACTACGGCGCGACCCTCGCGGAGCTGCGCGACGAGGTCCCGGGCTACAGCGACGGCGCCGCCGAGTCGGTCCGCCGCGCCTTCGAGCGCGACAAGGACGAACTCCGCGCGCTCGGTGTCCCGATCGAAACGGTGGGTCGGGTCGGTGAGGCGGAGACGCGCTACCGCCTGAGCCCGGCCGCCTTCTACCTCCCGTACCTCGTGCTGGTCGAAGAACGCGGCCTCGTTGCCCCGAAGCGCGTGGATGCCGAAGGGTACCGCGCGCTCGCGGCGTGCGAGTTCAGCAGCGATGACCTGCAGCTCCTCGCCGACGCCGCACGCCGCGTGATGACGTGCGGCGATCCGATCCTGGCCGATGACGCGCGGCATGCCCTCGCGAAGCTCTTCGTCGACGTCGCTCCCGAGGTGATGCAGCCGACACCCGGCCTCACGGTCACCGCCCCGCATGCCGCCGCCGATCCGGTGCATCTCCGCATGCTCGGCGACGCGCTCGCTCGTCGCAAGCAGGTGACCTTCACCTATCACGGCATCGAACGCGACGAGGCCGAGCGGCGGACGGTGCTGCCCTATGGGCTCGCCTACACGAGCGGCCATTGGTATCTGCATGCCCATGATCCGAATCGTGGCGCGATCCGCCGCTTCCGGCTCAACCGCATCCGGGAGCTGGAGATCAACAGCCAGGCGCCGCGCACGCAGGATTACGAGATCCCGACCGACTTCTCGCTTGCTGCCGCGGCCGAACCCGTCGCGGCGTGGGCGCTGGGCGACGATCCGCCAGTGGAGGCGACGGTGCGCCTGCAGGGTGAGGGCGTCGTGGTCCGTGCGGCGCGCGCGGATGGCGTCGCCGTCGCAGGCACTGATGACCACGTCCGCTTCGCGGTCCGTCGGCGCGAGGTCTTTCTTCGCTGGTTGCTCTCGCTTGCCGGTGACGCGGTCCCGATCGCCCCACCGGATCTGGTGCGCGATTGGCACGCGCTGGTCAGCCGCACCGCGGCCGCGCATGCCGGGGAGGCCGCATGAGTACCGATGGCCGCTTCCGCCGACTGCTCCTGGCCTTGCCGCACTTCAGTGGCGCCGGGGAGGCCTCGCTGACCGATGTCGCCGAGACGCTCGGCATCGCCCGTGAGGTGCTGCTCGAGGATCTGCATGCCCTCGCCGAGCGCTACGACGAGCCGGCGGCCTTCACCAGCAGTCTCGGGGTGTTGATCGATGGCGACGCGGTGACGGTGCGCGCCGGCCGCTTCCGTCGCCCGATGCGTATCAGCGCCTCCGAGCTCTGCGCCCTCGAACTCGGGCTGCTGGTGCTCGCGCGCGAGCTGCCACCGGCAGGTGCCGCGTCCATCATCGGGCTGCGGCGGCGGGTGGAGGCACTGATCGCCGACCTGCCACGCGACCGCGATGTCGGCGGCCGCCGCGATGGCGCGCTGGGTGATGGTCGCCACGCCGAGGTGCTGGAGACATTGCGCACCGCGCTCCGGACGGCGCGAGTGGTGCGGATGACCTACTCGAGTGCGCGTGAGGAGGTGCCGCGCGAGCGAGTGGTGCATCCGCATCAGCTCACCTTCGCGCGCGGCTCGTGGTACGTGACGGGGTGGTGCGAGACGGCCGAGACGGTACGGGTCTTCCGGGTGGACCGTGTGGAGGCGATTACGCTCACGGACGCACCGGCGCGGGAAGCGCCGGTGGAACTCGCGAGCCAGGTCCTCGCCGACGGCACGCCATTTATTGGTGGGTCGGACGTCCCGACCTTCCGCGTGCGCTACTCGCCGGCGATCGCCCGATGGATCGCCGAGCGCGATGGCCTGGGGCTGGAGGGGGATGGGGCGGCGATTCGCTCCCATCCGCTGGCCGACCGGGAGTGGGCCATGCGCCATGTACTTCAGTATGGGCCGGATGCCACGATCCTCGAACCGGCCGAGCTGCGGGAGGCGATCGCGACCCGACTCCAGGGGATGCGCTGATCCGGCCGCGGCCCGACCCTCCCTCCGCTTGACAGCCTCGGTACCGGGACCCATCTTTGTTCGCATCCCGAACAAAGCCAGTCCCGGCACCCGCCACGCCACCCCTTCCGGGCGTCCGGGGTACGGAATCGCCGAACATCCGCCCGGAGTCCCCTCCATGGTTCGTCTCGTCTCGTCTCGCGTGTGCACCCTTCTGGCCACCGCCGGTCTGTTGGCCGGGTGTGGCCGCGATCTCAGCACGCTCCCGGACGCCTCAGCCCCCAGCATTCCAGGGGTCTACCTGACCAACTTCGTCTCGGCGTCGTTCCAGGCCTTCGGCGGATCGGACCTCGCGGCGTTGAGCATTGATGCGTCCACGGTCCGGAACGGGGCGCCGGCGATTAAGATCGCGGTGCCCGGACCGGGGAGTTATGCGGGCGGGGCGTTCGTCGCGGATGCAGGACGCGATCTCTCGGCGTTCAACGCGGTGACCTTTTACGTCAAGGCGAGCAAGAATGCCACCTTGAACGTCGCCGGCCTCGGTAACGACAACACCGGGAACTCCCTCTATACCGCTGAGCGCGCCGGGATTCCGCTCACCACGGCGTGGACCAAGATCACGTTGCCGATTCCGCTCGCCGCGAAGCTCACCAATGAACGTGGGCTCTTCTACTTCGCCGAAGGACCGGAGGATGGCGCCGGCTACACGATCTGGTTCTCCGATATCAAGTTCGAGAACGTCGCGACCATCAGCAATCCACGGCCGGCGATGGCCACCATCACCGCCGACGCCGAAGTGGGTGGCACGGTGAACGCTGCGGGCCCCGCGGTCACCTTCGCGGTGGGTGGCGTGGACCAGACGCTGGCGATCGCCCCGGGGTACTTCACCTTCACGTCGTCGAACCCCGCCATCGCGACCGTCTCGGCACGAGGCGTGGCCACGTTGGTGGCGGCCGGCTCAGCCACGATCACCGCCAAGCTCGGCGCGACCGATGTCGCGGGGACGGTGACCGTTCGCACCGCGACCGGTCCGGCCACGGCCGCTCCGGTGCCGACCCGCCTGCAGGCCGACGTGGTGTCGCTCTACTCCAATAGCTACACCAATGCGACGATCGACACCTGGTCGGCGGTGTGGGACCAGGCCGATGTCTCCGACGTGACCATCGCGGGTAATGCCGCCAAGAAGTACAGCAACCTGGTCTTTGCGGGGGTCGAGTTCACGGGCGCGCCGGTGAACGCCAGTGCCATGACGTCGATGCACCTGGACGTGTATCCGCAGGGCGCGGCACCGCTCAAGGTCAAGCTGGTCGACTTCGGCGCGAATGGGGCCTTTGGCGGCGGTGATGACTCGGAGCATGAGGTGACCGTCGCGGTCACCGCCGGGGTGTGGAACAGCCTCGACATCCCGTTCACGAGCTTCACCGGGCTGACCGGGCGCAGCAAGCTGGCGCAGATGATCATCTCCGGTGGCGCGGCAACGATGTACCTCGACAACGTCTACTTCTTCAAGGCCGTGATTCCGACGTCGCCGCCGGCCGCCGCGCCGACGCCGACCTTTGCCGCGGTGAACGTGATTTCGATGTTCAGCAACGCCTACACCAATGTGCCGGTCGATACCTGGTCGGCGTCGTGGGACCAGGCTGACGTGGCGGATATCTCGATCGGCGGGAATACCACCAAGCACTATACCAACGTGGTCTTCGCGGGGATCGAGTTCGGCGGCACCACGATCAACGCCACCACCATGACGCACTTTGTCTTCGATCTCTGGACGCCGTCGCCCACCAACGCGCCCAATGTCTTCAAGGTCAAGCTGGTGGACTTCGGAGCCAATGGGGTCTTTGGCGGCGGCGACGAGGTCGAGCATGAGCTGACCTTCACCAGCACCAGCACGCCCGCCCTGGCGACTGGATCGTGGGTACGGTTCGAGATTCCCCTTTCGGCCTTCACCGGCCTGACCACCCGCGGGCACCTCGCGCAGTTGATCATTTCCGGCAACCTCAGTACGGTGTTCATCGACAACGTGCTGTTCCGGAAGTAATCCTCGGCAGGAGACGGCCACATGGGACTGAAGCAGGCCAACACTTCCCGCGTGGCACGCGGCCCCGGTGGGGCCGCCGGTGAACTGGGCCGGGTCCGCACGCTGGCCGATGCGGTGCTCCACCTGATCTGGGTGGAGCAGCGGATCTCCCGGGCCGAGATCGCCCGACGGACCAACCTCTCCCGCTCGACCGTGTCCGAGATCGTCGCCGCCTTGCTGACAACGCGCCTCGTGGCCGAGGCGGGAGCCGGCGCCTCGCGCGGTGGACGGCGGCCGATCGAGCTCGAGTTCCAGGACGACGCCTACACCATCCTCGGCGTGGACATCGGCGCGAGCCACGTCTCGGTGATCCTCACCGATCTCGGCGGCCGCGAGTTGGCGTGGCGCTCACAGGACTTTCCGGTGCAGTCCGACCGTTCGGGGACGCTGGCATTGGTGGCCGAGTTCTGCGAGGAGTGCCTGGTGGCGTATGGCGGCCCGCGGAAACGGCTGCTGGGGATCGGGATGGCGGTGCCGAGTCCGGTGGACCCACTCGTTCCCGAACGGATCTCGACGCTGGCCCTGCCCGCATGGCATGGCCGTAGCGGCGCGGCGGAAATTCGGGCCCGCTTCGGAGTACCGGTCCTGGTCGACAACGATGCCAACCTGGGCACGCTGGGCGAGCACTGGTGGGGCGCCGGACGCGGTATCGATGATTTCACCTACATCAAGATGGCCACCGGCATCGGCTCGGGGCATCTGCTGGCGGGCAAGATCTATCGCGGTGCCCACGGCGTGGCCGGCGAAATCGGACATATGGCCATTGATCCGCGCGGCGACCAGTGTGTCTGTGGCAACCGCGGCTGCCTGGTGACGCTGATCGGCACGGAAGCGCTCGAGGCGCTGGCGACCAAGCTGCTACCGGAATATCCGGGCAGCCTGCTGCACGGGGCCTCGCCGATTGCGATTCACGCCATCGAAGCCGCCGCGCTGGCCGACGATCCGCTCGCGATGCAGGTGGTCGGCACTGCGGCGGGGCACTTGGGGATTGCTGTGGCGGGCCTGCTGAACCTGCTCAACCCGGCCGCGGTGATCTTCGGCGGCGGCTTCGCGCGACTCGGCGAACGACTGGCCGGACCGATCCGCGAAACCGCGATGGCGCGGACCTTTGTCTCGTCGATGGCCGCAGAGATCCGCACCAGCGAACTCGGCGAACGGGACGTGGCGATTGGCGCTGCCACCCAGGTCCTCGACGCCGCACTGACTGACCCGACGCTATTTCCCACGATCGGCACCCGCTCATGACCCTCCCACGGACCGACCTATGACCCGACACTCTTTACTCTTCGCAGCCACCCTCGTCAGCACCCTCGGCTGTGCCTCCACCGGTCCGCAGCCCCTCGACAAGCTGAAGCTGGTCTTTGAGGACACCTTTGATGGTGCCGCCGGGACGCTTCCGAACGCCGCCAGCTGGCGCTTCGATCAGGGAACCGACTGGGGCAATGGGCAGCTGGAGTACGACACCAACCGCCCGAGCAACGTTTCGCTCAACGGGAGCGGACAGCTGGCGATCACGGCGCGGCAGGAAGCCTTTCAGGGGCGCAACTACACCTCGGGGCGGATCACCACCAAGGATCTGGTCGAGACGCAGTACGGCCGAATTGAGGCGCGCATCAAGATCCCGACAGCGCGAGGCATGTGGCCGGCCTTCTGGATGCTCGGCAATGAGTTTCCCGAAATGGCCTGGCCGCAGGTCGGCGAGATCGACATCATGGAGAACTTCGGTCGCGAGCCGGCGTCGATCCAGGGTGCGCTGCACGCGCCGGGCTACTTTGGCGGCAACTCGATCTACCGGAAATACACGCTGCCGAGCGGCACCTTTTCCGATGACTACCACAATTTCGCCGTCGAGTGGACCGCGGACCGGCTCACCTACTATGTCGACGGCACGCTCTACCAGAGCATCGAGCGGACGCAGGTGCCAGGTGACGCGTGGCCGTTCACCAAGCCGTTCTACCTGATCCTCAACCTTGCCGTCGGCGGCGGTCCTCCGGGGCCACCGGACGGCACCACCTTCCCGCAGGTCATGCTGGTGGATTGGGTGCGAGTGTACCGGCCGTGAGCATAGGCAGCCGCGTTGCGGCCACCTGGCAGCTTGCCGTTGCGGCGTGGCACTCACGCCTCGGCAGCAAGCGTGCGGTGGTGGAGGCCGGGCACTTCGAGACCGCCGAGGCCGATCGGATTCCCTTCTCGCACAAGCTCGCGTACGGCATGGGAGCGTTCGTCAACAACACCCTTGCGGCGGCGATTGGCGGGATGACGATCATCCTCAATCTCGGCCTCGGGATGAACCCCGCCCTCGTGGGCCTGCTTGGCGCTGTCCCGCGGGTCTTCGACGCGCTGACCGATCCGCTGATGGGCTACATCTCCGACAACACCCGCTCCCGCTGGGGGCGTCGTCGGCCGTACATCTTCATCGGTGCCCTGACGGTCGGGATCATCTTTGCCATCATGTGGCAGTTCCCGAGCGGCAAGAGCGAGAGCTACTACGCCTGGTACTTCTTCATCGGCTCGCTCTTCTTCTATACCGCCTATACCATCTATGCTACGCCGTGGGTCGCCCTCGGCTATGAGCTGACGCCCGACTATCACGAACGCACCCGGTTGATGGGAGTGCAGAACTTCATCGGGCAGATGGCCTACGTCATCTCGCCGTGGTTCCTCGCGATCATGACCAACAAGTCATGGTTCCCGAATTCGGTTGAGGGCGCCGGCGGGTTGGCAATCGCCATCGGCGTCGTCGCCGTGGTGGCCGGAGTCATTCCGGCGATTGTGCTGCGTGAGCGCGCCCAGGCCGCCGTCTCGGCAGATACGGCTGCGATGGAGGCCGGTGAGAGCACGGCGGCCATGCTCAACCGGAACATGCGGTTGTTCGGCAAGGGACTCGCCACGACGTTGCGCTCGTCGCCCTTCCGGAAGCTTTGCGTGGCCACCTTCCTGGTCTTCAACGGCTTCATCATGATCTCGTCGTTCCAGACCTACGTGATCATCTACTACGTCTTTGGCGGCGACCAGCAAATGGGAGCGAAGTACGCGGGCTACGCCGGCACGCTCGGCGCGGTCTCGACCTTCGCGATCATCTTTCTGGTCACGATGGTCGGAACCAAGATCGGCAAGCGGCGTGCCTTCATGGCGTCCACCGCGTTGTCCATCGTGGGCTACCTGCTCAAGTGGTTCTGCTACAATCCCGCCCATCCGTGGATGCTGCTCATTCCGGTGCCGTTCATGGCCTTCGGACTCGGCGGCCTCTTCACGCTCATGGGGTCGATGATTGCCGACGTGGTGGACGTCGACGAGCTCGAGACCCACGAGCGGCGCGAAGGGATGTTCGGCTCGATCTATTGGTGGGTGGTCAAGCTGGGGATGGGTGCCGCTCTGGCGGCTGGTGGCTTCCTGCTCAACGCGACGGGCTTTGATGTCGCGCTCGCCGGCGGGCAAGCACCGCGCACCATCATCCTGCTGCGGTTGTTCGATGCGGTGATTCCATCCATCGCGTCGGCCGTCGCGATCTACATGGTCGCCTCGTATCCGATCTCCGAGGCAAAGGCCCATGAAGTCCGCGCCGAGCTGGAGCGTCGGCGCGGACGACTGGGTGACCCGGTGACGACTTAGCCGAGGCGGAGTCCGTGGCCGATGGGGAAGCGCTCCCCTTCGGCCCCGGGCGCCGAGTGCGCCGGCCACGGGAACGACAGCGTCCCGTGGAACGGTTGTTCGCCGAAGAGGACATCGGCGACGCCCGCCCCTTCCGAACCTGGCAGCCACGCGGCGATGAAGGCCGCGCTCGCGGCCATTTCGGCGTTCACCACCAGCGGCCGTCCCGAGATCAACACGGCCACCACGGGGATGCCCTGCGCGGTGATGTGGCGGATGGTGGCCAGATCCTCGGGGTGGAGCTGCGCCAACTCGAGCGTGGTGCCGTAGGCCGGCAGCTGCGTGGTGATGCCGCCGAAGCCAGACCCGACACCGATCGGTTGCCCCAGTCGGGCGTCAGCCACGCCAGCGCGCGGCGAGGAGCCAGCGCCCGCCGAGGGCACCACGCGAATGTCACCCATCCCTTCGGCATAGGGCCGCTCGCCAATCACCACGACCGCCACATCGTGCCGCGCGGCGTCGGCAGCGAGGCCGTCCACGCTCAACTCCGCATGCGGCGCCACGGCCTGGATCCCTTCCCAGACCGACGTGCCCCCTTCGATACGATCATTGCCCGACACGCCCTGCCAGGCGACGGTGAAGCCGCCGCACTGGTGGCCACGATTGTCGGCGTTCTTCCCGGCCACGAGGATGCGCGCTGCCTTGGCGAGCGGCAGCACCGGGTGATCGTGCTGCAACAGCACCAGTGACTTCCGCACTGCCTCGCGCGCGACGGCCCGATGCTCGGCTGCACCGAAGCCACCTTCCACCGACCAGAAGCGCTCGGCAGGGCGGGGACGCTCGAAGAGGCCATAGCGGATCTTGACCGAGAGGATGCGGCGCACGGCGTCGTGGATGCGTTCCATCGGCACGACCCCGCCGATGACCAGCGTGCGGAGGGTGTCGAGGCAGCGGCGCCAGTCGACCGACACCATGAACATGTCGATGCCGGCATTCGCCGCCATGGCGATCGCGTCGGTGTAGTTGGCCGCGAGGTAGTCGGCGCCATCCCAGTCGGAGATGATGAAGCCGTCAAAGCCGAGGCGACCCTTGAGCACGTCGGTGAGGAGATAGCGGTGGCCGTGGCACTTGGCGCCGTTCCAGCTATTGAACGAGGCCATCACGGTGAGCGCGCCGGCCTCGAGGGCCGCGAGATAGGGCGGCATGTGGATGCGCGTCAGCTCCTCCTCGGACATCTCGGCGTTGCCCTGGTCCACGCCATCGGTGGTGCCACCGTCGCCGACCCAGTGCTTCACGCTCGCCACCACGCTGTCGCGGCCGAGATCGCCCTGCAGGCCGCGCACAAAGCGACCGGCGTAGCTGGTCACCAGCGCGGGGTCGGAGGAGTAGCTCTCGTAGGTACGTCCCCAGCGGATGTTGCGCGCCACGGCGAGCGTCGGTGCAAAGGTCCACTCGACGCCGGTCGCGAGGATCTCGCGGGCCGTGACCTCGGCGATGCGCTGAATCAGGTCCGGGTCATGTGCTGCGCCGAGTCCGATGTTGTGCGGAAAGACCGTGGCACCGAGGACGTTGGCATGACCGTGGATGGCGTCCACTCCGTAGATCAACGGGATGGCGAGGCGGCCGCCATCGGTCCGCATCGAGGCGGCCCAATAGGCGTCGTGCATGGCGACCCAATCGGCGGGGCGATTGTCGCCGGGGCAGGAGCCGCCACCACTGAGGACCGAGCCGAGATGGTGGTTGGCCACGTCCTCGGGGGTGACCGACATCCGCTCGCCCTGGATCATCTGGCCGAGCTTCTGGTCGAGGGACATCTGCGCGAGGAGCGCGTCGACGCGCTGGGCCGTGCTGGGGTCGTGTGCCATGAGACTCGTAGGGAAAGCCCGGCGGCCTAGGCCACCAGGGAAAATTCGGTGCGCAGCGTGGCGTTGGCGTCGCCGCCAATCCAGGCATGGAAGTGTCCGGGCTCGGCGCGTCGCTGGCCGTCCCGGCCGACAAAGGCGAGATCGTCCGCCGAGAGGACAAAATGCACGGTCCGCCGCTCTCCCGGGAGGAGGCGCACCTTGGTGAATCCCTTGAGCTCGCGGACGGGGCGCGTCACGCTCCCCACGAGGTCGCGCAGATAGAGCTGGGCCACCTCGGCCACGTCGTGCGACCCGGTGTTGACCACTTCGGCGGCGATGGTCACCGTGCCGTCCATCGGCACACTGCTCGCACTGACCGTGATGGTGTCGTAGACCACCGTCGAGTAGGTGAGCCCATAGCCGAAGGGATAGAGCGGCGACGGGTCAACGTCGAGGTGGAACGAGGTATTGCCGACGGAGACCTGATTGGCACGAAGGGGAATGTGATCGATGTGCGTGAAGCTGGCCGGTGTCACCGGTTTGCCGGTGTTCTTGTGGGCATGATAGATCGGAATCTGCCCCACCACGCGCGGCATGGTGACCGGGAGGCGCCCTGACGGCGACACGACGCCCATCAGGAGATCGGCGATCGCCGGACCACCCATGGTCCCGGGGTGCCACGCATACAGGATGGCCTGCGCCCGGTCGACGACGGATTCGAGGGCGAGTGCGCGGCCCGCCAAGATGATCAGCACGATCGGTGTGCCCGTCGCGGCAATCGCATCGATCAACGCGTCCTGCGCACCGGGCAATCCGATGTCGGCACGGCAGTGCGCCTCGCCGGAGAGAATCGACTCTTCGCCAAGCACCAGCACCGCCACCTCGGACTGCTCGGCGGCGGCCACGGCCTCGGCAAAGCCCTCGTGACTGCGGCTGCGGGACGTCTCGAGTGCGCGGACGGAGTGCACCGTGCACTCGGCGTCGACCGCCATGCGGATGGCGGGGAGGATCGTGCGCGTTGCGTCGGTATCGCCGTCGAAGATCCAGGTGCCGAGCTGCTCGTGCGGATCGTCGGCGAGGGGACCGATCACGGCGATGGAGCGCAGGGACGTCGGCTGCAGCGGGAGGATGGCGTGGTCGTTCTTGAGGAGCACCACGCTCTCGACTGCCGCCTCATAGGCCGCACGGAGATGGTCGACGTTGAGCGCGTCGGGGAGGGTGACCTCCTCGTCGGCGGTGTCGAACAGCCCGAGGCGGAACTTGGTGCGGAGGACATTGGCGGTCATGGCGTCGAGGTGAGCCATGCTGATCCGGCCCTCATGCACCAGCGCGGCGAGGTGCTCGGCGTAGGTGTTGCTCGCCATCTCCATGTCGCAGCCGGCGCTGGCCGCTTCGAAGGCCGACTCGCGATCGTCGGCGGTCAGGCCATGTACGGCGAGCTGACGTACC
>JBBQJU010000059.1:0-11600 GCA_038326215.1 Gemmatimonadales bacterium
GAGGGACGTCGGCACCCGCGTCGGGTCGAAGGGGAGGATGCGACCCCGGCGATCCATCAGCACCAACTTGTCTTCCTGCATCACGAGCGCCACCGGCAATTCCTCCAGCACCAACAGGGAGAGTGTGCCCGGCAGGCGACGCTCCACCGAAGCCGCTGCCACACCAGGAATCGCGGAGGCGTTCCGTCGGACGGGCGCCAAGGGATCGACGATGCTGGCAATCGTCGGCAACGCAAGTTGCCGGACCACGTCGCGCGCATCGAGGAAGCGCAACCCGGCGACCTCGATATGCCGGACCCGGAAATACTCGAGCCGTCGCATCGCGCGCGGCACGCCGACCCACAGCGCCACCATCACCACCGCCGCTCCGGCGACGAGCAGGGCGCGTTGCCGCGTAGTCACGCGCCCTCCCGCAGGCGGCGCACGTCCGCGCCAACGAGCGTGATGTCGCCTGCCCCGAGCGTGAGGAGCACGTCGCCCTCGCGGAGCATCGATGCGATCTCCTGCGCCAGGTCGGTGCGCACGGGGGCGTAACAGACCACCGCGCCGGCGGCGATAGCTGCATCAGCAACGATCCGTCCGGTGACGCCGTCGACCGCTGCCTCGCGCGCACCATACACATCGGTCACCACGGCGAGATCGGCTGCCGCCAGCGCCTGCCCCATCGCCACACCGTGTGACGCGGTGCGCGAGTAGAGATGGGGCTGAAAGGCGGCCACGAGCCGGTGCCTCGGGAATGCCTGTCGCGCGGCGGCGATGGTGGCGACGAGTTCCGTCGGATGGTGCGCATAGTCATCGACGTAGGTGACGCCGTGCGCCTCGCCCTGGCGATCGAAACGACGTCCGACGCCGGTGAACCTGCCGAGGGCGGCGATCGCGCCGTCGAGATCGGCCCGGAGCGCAAACGCCACGCCGAGCGCGGCGCCCGCGTTGCGCAGGTTGTGCATCCCGGGCACGTGCAGCGTCAGCACACGCTGACTGCCATCCGGAAAGGTGACATCGGCAGTGGTGCCATCGGGTCCGGCACTCCGCGGCACCAGGCGCAGGTCAGCACCGTCCTCGAGACCGAATCGCCACACCTTCGCGCCGAGCCTCGCGGCCAGTCGATCGCTGCCGGCGTCGGCGGTGCCGATGAGCACACGATCCGCACGGCCAGCGAAGGTGGCGTACGCCGCCTCCATCGCCTCGACACTGCCGTAGCACTCGAGGTGATCGGCCTCGACGTTGTTGACCACCGCCACCGTCGGCTGCAAGGTGAGGAAGGCCTGGTCATATTCGTCGGCCTCGACCACAAAGAGATCGTTGCCATCGAGCAGGGCGTTGCCACCCCACGTCGAGACTCGCCCACCGGCGAGTCCGGAGGGATGCTGGCCACCACCGCGCAGTGCCTCGGTGGTCATCACGGTGGTGGTGGTCTTGCCGTGCGTTCCAGCGAGCGCTACCAGCGTGGTGCCATTGACCAGCTCGGCCAACGCCTCCTTCCGCTGCACGACGGGAATCCCCGCGGCGCGCGCTGCCACGATCTCCGGATGCTGCTGGGAGGCGGCGGCCGTCACGACCAGGGCCCGGATGCCCGCGAGGTGGGCCGGATCGGGATGGTCGAACGCCTCGGCACCGGCCGCCCGCAGATCGGCGAAGGCCGCTGACTCGGTATCGCAGCCACTCACCGCCACGCCACGGCGGCGCGCCGCAAGCGCGAGAGCACTCATCCCCGCGCCACTGAGGCCGAGGAAGTGCACGGGACGGGGATCGGAGGGGTCAAACAGGGCGGCCACCCGGGCAAGATAAGAGCGGGTGGAAGGGCGGCAAAGCGGCGACTACTCGCCGGCGTGATCCGCGGGGGCATCGGCCCCGTCGTAGAGCAGCTTCGCCGTCCAGGCGGCCGCGGGGGCACTCCAGAATCGGTCGTCCGGTGGCAAGCCCAACGGGAGGAGTCCGGTGGCCGCGAGGTAGCAGGAGCCGGTCGAGATGTAGCTCTCGCCAAGCGAGGGCTGGTGGCCCGCCAGACCGATCGTCAGCCAGCCGTCCCGCGTGAAGGTGCCCGGTGCCTCCATGGTCCGACCGATCACCGCCGTCATCCCGCCACGGACTTGCGCCGGGGTCACGCCCGACGGGAGGGCATGCCGAAGCGCGATCTGCCCCAGCAACTGCAGCGCCCCACAGCGGTAGGCGATCGACCGGCCGATCGGCGGGAGCGTTCCCTCCGGCGAGATAAGCCGTTCCTGGATTGCCGCGTAGCGCTGCGCGCGCGTGGTGACCCGCGCCGCGATCTCCTGCCACGCGGCGACCTTGGGGCCAACCGCGCCAAGAATGTCGAGCAACATCGGTTGGATCACAAAGCTGTTGTAGTAGTCCCAGTGGAACTCCGGTCCATCGCCGTACATGCCGTCGCCCTTGTACCAGAGTTCGTGCTGCCGCACCGCGTAATCGACCCGCATCTGGTCCCACGGCTCACCCACCGAGGCGAGTGCCGCCTCGATCATCGCGCTGAAGAGCAGCCAGTTGTTGTAGCCGGGACGGATCACCCGGGTCGCGCGGAGCGAGGCGAGGAGATTCGACTGGGTGGCGGCCGGCAACTCCTGCCAGAGCGTGCGCGGGGCGCGCAGCATCGCGTGCGCGAGGAAGGCGGCATCGACCAGGGGCTGCGAGCCTTCGGAGAAATTCATTCGATCGGGCGACGAGGGATTGGTGGCCGCATCCATGCCTTGCTGCGCCAGTCCCGCGAGTCGCTGCCGCGTGCGCTCCTCCTCACCAGCCGGGAGCGGCTGTTCGAGCCACGGCGACAACCCGGCGAGCAGCCGACCAAACCCTTCGAGGTGGGTCACCTTGCGCCGATCCGCCTCGGCACCCGCCACGGCCTCGACCGGCATGCGGGCCTGAAGCTCGCCTCGTGCCAGCGCGCCAAGCAGCGGATCGGCCATGCGGGTTGCCACCGCGACCCAGCGCGCACGATCCTCGACACCAGTGGAAACGACCGGCGCGGCCGCACGCCCCTCGACACCCCGCAGTGCGCCGTGCACGACGCCACCTGCCGTGACCACCTGGAGGAAATCGCGGCGCGAGGTCACGCGGACGCGCCCGGCCCGACGAGCACGTCGCATCGCTCGGCAATCAGTCGCGCCGCGTCCGGCTTCCCGCGACTCCGCGCGGCCGTGGCCATGGCGGCGCGGCGTGTGTCGTCGGCGAGGAGCGCGGTGAGCGTGTCCCCCAGCGTTGCCGCCGAGAGCCCCGCCTGCGCCAGCACCAGCGACGCGCCGGCGGTGGCCATCGCCTCGGCGTTGTGGCGCTGGTGGTCGGCGGCAGCGGTCGGCAGCGGCACGAGCACGGAAGGAATGCCCCAGGCACAGAGCTCGGCGAGCGTCATCATCCCGGCACGCGCCACGCAGAGATCGGCCACCGCCCAGGCGTCGGCCATCGGATCGAGGAACGGCACGACGGTGACGTCGGGCGGCATGTGGTGATGCGCAAACTCCTGGTAGCTGCCGCGGCCAGTCGCCCAGATCAGGTGGGCTTCCGCCATGCCGCCATTGCGCAGCCACGCCGCGATCACACGATTCATCGCCAATGATCCCTGACTGCCTCCGGTCATGACAAGCACCGGACGATCATCCGTCAATCCGAAGCGCGCCCGTGCGGCGGCGCGGCGCGTGAGATCGGGCGGCGTGATCGGTGCGCCGGTCACCCGGCCGCGGGCGACGGCACCCGGTCCCAATGCGGTGAGGCCCTCAGGAGCGGCCGTCCAGATTTCCTGCACCATCGGCGCGAGTCGACGGGTCGCAAAGCCGGGTCGGACATCGAGCTCGAGGATGGCGGTGGGGATGCCACGCCGCGCCGCACGCCAGACCACTGGGCCGCTCACGTAGCCCCCGGTCCCGATCACCAGGGCCGGGCGTTCGTCATCCAGCATCTGGTCGACGGCCCGGACCACGCGCCACGCGAGGAGGGGCCACTTGAGATTGTGCCACCACTGCCGACGATGAATCGGTTCGAAGGGGAAGAGGCGATGGGGCACGCCACGCTCCGGAAGCACCGTCGCCTCGATCCCTCGCTCCGCACCGGCGAACACCATCCGCCAATCCGGATGCCGCGAGGCGAGTTGGTGCGCGATCGCCAGGGCCGGCATCAGGTGACCTCCGGTGCCCCCGCCAGCGAACAGGACCGTGGTCATCGCTGGCGCGCGGGCCGTCCGCGCCGTCGGCCGATGTTGACCAGCACGCCGGCCGTGAACAGGTACAGGATCAGCGAGACCCGCCCGGCCGACATGAAGGGCAAGGTGAGGCCCGTGACCGGCCCCATCCGGGTGACCACCGCGGCGTGCGCGAGGGCGGTGATGCCCACGGGAATCGTGAGCCCGGCGGCCAGGTAGGTTCCGAATGCGTCGCGTGCGGTGCGGGCAATGCGGAAGCCCAGCCAGCAGAAGACGGCGAAACCGAACACGACGAAGGCCACGCCGAAGAAGCCCCATTCCTCGCCGATCCCGGACAGCAGGAAGTCCGAGTAGCCCCTCGGCTTGTGCCCGTGCATCTGGGTGCCCTGACCGAATCCCTTCCCCAGGACCCCGCCGCTCCCGAAGCCGATCAGCGATTTGCAGGACTGATCGTCCCGGGAATCACACTCCAGCGCGGGCACCGCCGCAGTCTCCATGCGGCTGGACCGGACGGTGTCGAACTTGAGGATCAGGACGAGCGCCAGCACCGCCGTTGCCACCAACGGAAGGAAGTGCACGATGCGCGCGCCGGCGGTGAAGATGATCATCGTACCGATGGCCGCGAGCACGATCGACATCGACAGCGACGGCTCCGCCGCGACCAGCAGCACCGTGCCGACCACGACCGCCATCTGCGGCACGAAGCCCGTGGTGAAATGCCGCAACTTCTGGCCGGCGGTCGCCACCCGCATCGCAACGAAGGCCGCGAGCGTAAACCGGGCGATCTCGGACACCTGGACCTGGAAGCCCACCCAGATCCAGCGGTGGGCACCGAGCTTGTAGGGGAAGATCGTTCCAAGAATGGAGGGCGCGCTCCTCCGCGGCCAGAGGACGGAGACGATCGCGAGCAGTACCAGACCGGCGAGTGTCGCGTAGAACATCGGCTTGGCCAATTTCCGCCAGACGCCATAGTCCACGTACGCGGCGATCAGGAAGGCGACACCGCCGATCAGCGCCCCGGAGAGTTGCTGCTCCGCCTCGGCGTGCCACTGGGTCAGGTAACTGCCGGTGCTGTAGCAGTTCATTACGCCGAAGCCGGTGAGCGTCAACGTGACGCAGGCCAGAAGATTCGTCTCCCAGCGCAGTTCACCCGGGTGGCGCACCGCTGGCGTGCTCACCAGGACTCCACGATCTGGCGGAAGGTCGCGCCTCGATGTTCGTAATGGTCGAACATGTCATAGCTCGAGCAGGCAGGCGACAGGAGCACTGCCCCGCCACGCGGGGCGAGTGCCCGCGCCGTGGCCATCACCTCGGCAAAATCTGCGGCGGGAACCACGCGGATTCCGGCGCCGAGATCCGCTTGAATGAGCCCGGCCGACTCACCATACGCGATCACCGCGACGCCGTGCGCCTGCAGCGGCCCGAGCAGCGAACTGTACGGCTCCCCCTTGTGGCGTCCGCCGAGCAGCAGGACACACGGCCGCTGCATCGCCTCCACCGCGACGCGCGTGGAGGCGACATTGGTCGCCTTGGAGTCGTTGATCCACAGCACACCATCGACCTCGCGCACCGGCTCGAGACGATGGGCCATCGGTCGGAAGCTGCGGATCCCGGCGGCCAGGGCCGCATGCCCGATACCCGTAGCATGCAGCGCGAGTGCCGCGGCAAGCACATTGGCGACGTTATGGTCACCGAGGAGCGGCAGTGCCTCGCGCGGAAGGAGCGGCGCGCCGGCCAGCATCAGCTGGTCGGTATCCCGGTCGTACCACGCATCGGCGCGCACACCGGGTGCCACCGTGAACGCGAGATGGCGCCCCGGCACCGCGGCGATCATCCGCCGGGAATCCGGGTCGTCAAGATTGGTGACCCAACAGGAGTGGCCCGTTGCGCTCGCAAAGAGGCGTGCCTTGTCCGCATAGTAGGAGGCCAGATCGGGATAGCGGTCAAGATGGTCGGGGGCCAGATTGGTGAGGATCCCCACCACCGGCCTCAGCTCCGCGCAGTCGTGCAATTGGAAGGACGACAGCTCCACGGCCAGCCATTCCGGCCGCGTCTCGGCCCGTGCGACGTCGCAGAGCGGCAGGCCAATGTTCCCCGCCGCGACAGCGCGCCGACCGGCGGCCTGCATCAGATGCTCCAGCAGCGCCGTGGTGGTGGTCTTGCCATTGGTGCCGGTCACCGCGACATACGGGATGCCGGTCAGCGCGTCGAGCCCGAGCTGCGCCTCGGCCAAGACCGGAATGCCGGCGTCGGTGGCGGCACCTACCACGGCAGCCGCCGGCGGAATCCCCGGAGAGAGAATCAGCGCGGCGCACCGACCGATCCGCGCCAGATCATGCGCACCGACCTGCACGTCGAGCTGCGCGTCGGGCTGCGCGCGCAACTCCGCCGCGACCGCGCGCACCGACTCCCCTGCACCGCCGTCCGAGGCGTACACGGGGATCCCGTGCGCTCGCAGGAGCTGGACCGCCGCGGCGCCGCTTCTGGCGAGTCCCGCCACCGCGACCTCGCACCCCTCGGCCTGCCACGCCGCGAGGCGGCTCACCGCAGCTTGAGGGTGGCGAGGGCCACCAGCGCACAGAAGATCCCGAGAATCCAGAATCGTACGACCACCATCGTCTCGGCCCATCCCAACTTCTCGAAATGATGGTGTAGCGGTGCCATGCGGAAGACACGATGGGAATCCGCATACTCCCGTCCGCGCGTCCGCTTGTTCCACTTGTAGACCGACGTCTGCAGCATCACCGAGACGGCCTCCGCCACAAAGACGCCGCCGATGATCACCAGCAGGAATTCGCTCTTGAGGAGGATCGCGACCGTCCCGAACGCGCCGCCCAAGGCGAGCGAGCCGGTATCCCCCATGAAGACCCGCGCCGGATGGGCGTTGAACCAGAGGAAGCCGAGACAGGCGCCCATCAACGCCGCGCAGAAGATCGACAGCTCGCCCGAGCCCGGTAGGTAGAAGAGGTTCAGGTACCCCGTCGTGTCGACGCGGCCGAGGATATAGGCAAAGAGGGCGAACGCCCCCGCAGCGATGGTGGAGAGCCCGGTGGCGAGGCCATCGAGGCCGTCGGTCAGGTTCACCGCGTTCGAGAAGCCGGTCACGACGCCGGTCACAAAGACGACATAGAGCCACGGTGCAAAGGTGATCACCAAGTACTTGAAGAACGGGACCGTCGTGCCGGCGACCGGGATCGTGGCGGGGTTCACCACCGGCCAGACAAGGAGCAGGATGCCGAGGGAGACGCCGAAGGTGACCTGTCCGGTCAACTTCCACTTGGCGACCAGCCCGCGCGACTGTCCTTGCACCACTTTGAGATAGTCGTCGAGAAAACCGATCGCCCCGCACCAGAGCATGGCGACGACACTCACGATCACGAAGCGGTTGGTGAGCGGTGCAAAGAGCAGGGTCGGAATCACCGTGGCCAGAATGATGATGATCCCGCCCATTGTCGGCGTGCCGCGCTTGACCTGGTGGCTCGCCGGTCCTTCCGCACGAATCACCTGACCGACCTTCAGCGCGTGCAGCTTGCGGATGATGACGGGGCCCAGCACGAACGCGATGCCGAGCGCCGTGACCATGGCGGCCGCGGCGCGGAAGGAGATGTAGGTGAGGAGGTTGGACAGCAGCCCCGACTTGCCGGCGAGCAGGTGGTAGAGCATCGGCCCTCAGGCGGTGGTGGCGTCGCGTGGCAGGATGGCCGGAAGGATACGCTCAAGGGTCACCCCGCGAGAACCCTTCAGCACCACCAGTTCATCCCCATGCAGGTGGGCGGCCAGCAGCGGCCCCATCGTCTCGGCATCGGGGGCTTCGAGGAGCCGGCCAGCAAACGCCGCCCGGTACGGTGCGAAGGCCGGCACGAACTCCCCCACCAGCGCGAGCAGGTCCGGCTGCAGTGCGGCCAACTGCGCCGCCACCTCGGCGTGGAGGACCGGGGCATGGTCACCCAATTCCCGCATCGTCCCCGCGACGAAGACCAGGCGCTTCCCCACCCGCATCTCCTGCGCGAGCGCGATCACGCTCGCGAAGGACTGCGGATTGGCATTGTAGCCGTCGTTGAGCACCGTGAGCGCGCCATGGTGCTTGAGCTCGCCGCGCCCGCCGGGAATGATGAACGTCTCCAGCGCCTTGGCGACAGCATCGAGATCGAGTCCTAGCTCGCGCGCCACTCCCCAGGCAAACATCGCGTTCCCTGCCTGGTGCCGACCGCGGGCCGCAAGGTGAAAAGTGCGCCCATCGACCGTCACGATCGGCTGCCCGTCGGACGCGACCGTGACCGAGGTCGGGATCACATCGGCATCGCCGAGGCCCGCCGTGAGGACCCGGCGCGCGAGCGCCCGTGCGCCGGGGACGAGCTCTGGCGGCTCAAGGCCGACAATGGCGAGCGGGACATCGCGCGTCAACGCCAGCTTCTCACGCACCACGCCGGCGACGGAGCCGAAGCCCTCCAGATGGCCGGCGCCTGCATTGGTGACGAGCGCAATGTCCGGTCGGAGGATCTCGCGGTACCGCGGAATCTCGCCGGGCATATTCGCCCCTGCCTCGACGACCATCGCCTCGGTCTCCTCCGGCGCCTGCAGCACCGTCAAGGGGACACCGATGAGGTTGTTGTCGTTGGCCCGGGTGCGATGCGTCTTCCATCGGGTGGCCAGCACCGCGGCCACCATCTCCTTGGTGGACGTCTTGCCATTCTGCCCGGTGATGGCGATGACGGGTCCGGCGAAGCGCTCCCGCCGGGCATGCGCCAGCTCGCCGAGCGCGTGCATGGTGTCGTCGACCGGGTAGAGCGTCAGCCCCTCGATGGGCGGCGTCCCGCGACGCACCACCGCCCCGGTCGCACCCGCATCGCGCGCCGTGGCGAGGTAGTCATGGGCATCGAATCGCTCACCCACGAGCGCCACGAAGAGTGAACCCGGGACCAGCGTGCGCGTGTCGGTGCCGACTTGGGCGTAGCGCTGCTCGAGGCCGGGGGTCGGCAGTCGAAGCGCATCACAGACCTGTGCCGCGGTCCACGCGATGCTCATCGGCCGAGCAACCCGAGCACGATCGCGCGCTCATCAAAGGGTTCCTTCTCGTGCCCAATCACCTGATAGGTCTCGTGCCCCTTGCCGAGCAGGAGGACCACATCGCCCGCCCGGGCCTGCCCCGTCGCCATCGCAATGGCAACGTAGCGGTCGAGCTCACGTTCGTAGGACCCGAGCGGCATTCCCGCCGCGATGTCGTCGATGATCCGGTCGGGATCCTCGGTCCGCGGATTGTCGCTGGTGAGGATCACGTGGTCGGCCAGGCGCGCGGCGATCTCGCCCATGATCGGCCGCTTGCCGCCGTCCCGATCGCCGCCGCAGCCGAAGACGACGATGATGCGCCCGGGCGTGAGTGGACGGATCGTGGCGAGCACCCGCTCGTAGGCATCCGGCGTGTGGGCGTAGTCGCGAATCACGTGAAACGGCGCGTCGACGATCCGCTCCATCCGGCCGGGGATCTGCGGCGACTCGGCGAGTCGGGCCACGACGGCAGCCATCGGCATGCCGAGGCCGAGCATCACGGCGGCGGCGCCAACGGCATTGGCGACGTTGAACTCCCCGGGTAAAGGAATCGCCACGTCGGCGGTCCCGAAGCGACCAGTGAGGGTGAAGCGGCTGCCAGCGGTCAGCGTGACCAGTTCCTCGATGCGAAGATCGGCATCGGCGGCGTAGCCCCACCGGATGGCTCGCGGATCATGCTGCAGCGATGCCCACGCCGGATCATCCGCATTGATGGCCAGCGTGCCGTCGGGGGCGACCAGAGCGGCCAACCGCAGCTTCGCCGCGAGATAGGCTTCCATCGTGTGGTGATAGTCGAGGTGCTCGCGGGTCAGGTTGGTGAAGATCGCCCCCGCGTACGTGATGGCATCGAGTCGGCCCTGGTCGAGCGCGTGGGACGACGCCTCCATCGCCACGTGCCGTACCCCGGCGTCCACCATCGCCCGAAGCGTCGCCTGCATGTCGACACTGCCGGGCGTCGTCAACGTGCCAGCCGTCGAAGTGACCGCCCGACCCTGCCCATCGAAGGCCCCGAGGGTACCGATGCTTCCGGCGGTTCCCTCGGCGTTGAGCAGATGGCGGACCAGCGCGGTCGTCGTGGTCTTGCCGTTGGTGCCGGTCACCGCCACGATGCGGAGCGCGTCCGCCGGGTGCTGATACCATGCCTCGGCAAGTCGCCGCGCCGCGGCACGGCCGTCCGTCACGACGATTTCCGGGACCGCACTCCCCGCCGACTGCTCCACCACGACCGCCACGGCGCCGGCGGCAATGGCCGCAGCGAGGTAGGCATGGCCGTCCGATTCACTGCCGCGCTCGGCAACGAAGAGCGTCCCCGACGTGACCCGCCGTGAATCGACCGCCACTCCGTGCACCGCGACGTCATCCGTCGGGGCACTCACGAGGAGATCGTACTGCCGGAGCACGGCGACCAGTGACTGCAGCGTCATGGGATTGAATCGGCGTAGAGGGTCACGATGCGGGCGCGCGGCAAGGTGTCGCCGCCCACCGGAAGGGTGGTGCGCGCGAGGCCAGTCGCGCGTCCGATCAGTCGCACCTGATAGCCGGCGCGGTGGAGGGCCACGATCGCGTCACGCACCGCCAGTCCTTGAACGATCGGCACCGCCTCCGTCCCCCCCGATGCCGGCGGCGGCGCGGCCAGGGGAAAGGCCAGCTGCCTGGCCACCCCTTCCTGCGCGACCACCAGCGGCGCCTCACGCCGCGCTGCGACTGGTGCCTCGATGCTCGGCCGGTTCAGTGGCGAGGTCCGGGAGGCGAGCGACTGCTGGAGGATATTGCGCACCATGGGCGCCGCCACCAAGCCGCCATAGAACGCCATCCCGCTCGGCCGGTCGATCATGACGTAGACGACGACCTCGGGCGACTCGCCGGGATACAAGCCCGCGAAGGAGCCACGATAGACGCCCGTCATGTACTGGCCGTGTACCAGCACCTTCGCTGTGCCGGTTTTGCCGACCACGGTGGCTCGGTCGAGCTGGGCCTTCGCGCCAGAGCCACCCGAGTCCGTCGCGAGGCGCAGGTACGCCATGAGTTGCCGCGCGACCGCGGGGGTGACCGCTTCGCGGATCTGCGTCGGCGTGTGGCGCCATCGGGCGCTCGTTGCACCACCCTCGCGCACCTCGCGGACGATCGAGGGCGCCATCATGCGGCCGCCATTGGCAATCGCGGCATAGGCGGCAGCCACCTGAAGTGCCGAGGCCTCGAAGAAGTAGCCCTGTGAAATCGACGGCTGGGAGAGGACGGGAATGTCCCAGTCGACCGGATTTCGGAGCGAGCCGGAGGTCTCGCCGGGCACGCCGAGCAGCACCGGTGCGCCGAAGCCGAAGTCACGGAGGGCAAGGAACTGTTGCTCCCGCGTCAGGCGCAGGCCGAACTTCGAGATGCCGATATTGCTTGAGACCTTGATGATCTC
>JBBQJU010000060.1:0-11578 GCA_038326215.1 Gemmatimonadales bacterium
GATTGCTGGCCACTCCGACGCGGGCCGCCGCGCAGGTGCCGCGGCCGATTGGCGGCAGTGTGCTCGACGCGAGGCCGCCAGACACCATTCCTCGGGGCCGGGCGCCGGGCGGTCGCGTCGTCGACTCTGCCACGGCGAAGCGCCTCGGCCTCCCGACGGGGCCCGTGCGGAAGTTCCCGGAGCCGGACTCGTTGATGCAGGCCCTCCTCGGTCGGGAGGGCTTTGCCGTGACGCGGTACCTCGCCGATTCCGCCAGAATGGTCTCGGACTCGAACTGGATCGACTTGCGGGGGCGGGCGGCGACCGTCCGCGACTCGGCCACGCTTGAGGCGGAGGAAATCCGCTACGACGATGGTCAGGGCAGGGTCTTCGCCAAAGGCGAGCCGAAGCTCTTTCAAGGTACCGACATCCTCATCGGGCGGACGATCACGTTCTCCACCGAGAAGGACGCCGAGAAGGCGATCCTCCGCGATGCGCTGACGTCCTTCGATGAGCTCGGTGCGAACTGGTTTGTGCGCGGCAACCTGCAGGTGGATTCCACGGCGAAACGACTCTGGGCCGGCTCCAGTGAGTTCACGACCTGCGACTTGCCAGTCGCGCACTACCATTTCGAAGCGCGGCAGGTGAAGTGGGTGGCGCAGTCGGTGCTGGTGGCTCGGCCGGCGGTGCTGTACATCCGGGACGTCCCGGTGATGTGGTTGCCCTTCCTTTTCCAGGACACCAAGGCGGGTCGCCGCTCCGGTATCCTGATTCCACAATTCGGACTCAACGACATCGTCCGCCCATCGCGCAACTACAATCGTCAGGTCACCAACATCGGCTACTATTGGGCGCCGAACGAATACCTCGACGTCACGGCGCGACTCGACTGGTACGCGAACCGCTACATCCAGTACGGTGGCGAGGTGCGCTACCGCTGGCTCGATCGTTTCCTTCGTGGTGGCCTTGGCCTGGATCAGCAGCGGCAGAGCGACGGGGCCACCTCGCTCTCGGTCCGCTGGTCCCACCAGCAGAATTTCAGCGCCGCGACGTCGCTCAATCTGAGTGCCAATTTTGTCAGCGACTCGCGCGTGCTGCAGGGGAACTCGGTCGATCCGTTGCTGAGCACCCAGCAGATCAGCAGCGACGCGAATTTCACCCGACGCTTCCGCTGGGGGACGGTCAACCTTGGTGCCACGCGGCGGCAGACCGTCAGCGACGGCAGCGGCTCGATGACGCTGCCGAGTCTGGCGATCACACCGGCCCAGTTGCGCCTCGGCCCGGCGACCTGGTCGCCAACGCTGTCGTTCACCAATGCCACGACCTTCAAGACGCCAATTGCCGCCCTGCCGATCCTCGGGCCGGGCGGCGTCGACTCCTTGGTGCGCACCGGGGCCAGTCGCAACACCAATCTGCTGATTGCGACGCCGTTCAACATCGCCGGGTTCAATTGGCGCAACACGGTGAAGGTCTTCGATCAGGTCACCCGCTCTCGTCGGGTGGTCGGGGCGCTCGTGCCGAACCTCGACACGCCGGACCCGAACGACTCGATCCGAATCAGTACCGTTCGTGGTGGCGACTTCTACGGCGGTATCGACTGGGAAACGGGCATCGATCTCCGGCCGCTCTTCAAGAGCACCTGGAATCTGACCCCCTCGCTGGGCATCACGAACGTGACGAACGGCCCGCTGCTGGTGCGGACGCCAGGGAGCAATGGTCGCTGGGTGGCACAGGGGAAGAAGGTGCAATTCGCGCTGCAATCGATTCCGGTATTCTATGGCTTCCTGAACAAAGGATTCGGGCCGGTGGCGCGGACGCGGTACAAGTTTGCACCGAGCTTTACGATGCAGTACTCGCCGGCAGCGGCCCTCGCACAGGACTATATCGATGCCGTCGCAGCGACGGGAATCACCGGGCTGCGCGCCAAGACGCCGGCCACGACGCTGGCGTCCTTCTCGCTCTCGCAGAATCTCGAAGTGAAGTTGAAGCGCTCGGCGGCCGATTCGGCGGCCGCGGACACGACCGGCGGGAAGCTTGCCTCCGCCAGCGCCACGCCGGATCGGCAGCCCGTTTCGGTGCTCACGCTGACGACCTCCTCGATCGGCTATGACTTCGAGCAGGCCAAGGAGCCGGGGCGGACCGGGTGGGTCACCCCCGCGTTGACCAACTCGCTGCAGAGCCAGTTGGTCCCGGGCTTTCAGCTCTCGCTGACCCACGACCTCTGGAAGGGGCGGGTCGGGTATGACACGGCGACGTTTGAACCCTTCCTCTCGAACGTGCAGGCGAACCTGTCACTCTCGTCGTCCACCTTCCGATCGCTCGGTGCCCTCTTCGGCCTGGCCTCGAAAGGGGCGTCGCCGCGCGCCAACACGCCCCCACCGCTGACCCCGGCGGGCCCGCGTCGCTTCCGACCGGGAGCGTTTTCCTCCATGGACGCCGCCGCGCCGACCGGCGGGCGGGGGCTCACGGCGTCGCTGACCTGGTCGCTGTCTCGGCAGCGCCCCAATGGCGGCGCCACGGTGGTCGACCCGGTCAACCCGAACGACCCGTTCGGGAGCATTCCGATCTTCCTGCCCGGTCTCTCCACGACCCAGAGCAGCATCGGCCTCAACACCTCGTTCTCGCCCACGGCGTTCTGGAGTGTGACCTGGTCGACGCAGTACAACGCCACCCTGGGACGGTTCGAATCGCAACAGGTCCAGCTGACCCGCGACCTCCATGACTGGCGCGCCCAGTTCAACTTCGTGAAGAACGCCAACGGCAACTACGCCCTCTATTTCTCGGTCTTCCTGCTGTCGCTCCCGGACCTCAAGTTCGATTACAACCAGACGACGCTCCGCCCCTGAGCCGCCCTGCAGGCGCTACTGCCCCGGGCACCGGAACCGATACTGCCTCGGACCCTGTGGCGGGCCCGGATGCGGCCCGTGGCGCTTGCCCAGAGCCCATGCGGGGCCTACTCTTCAAGCGTAAGTCCCGTCGCTACTTGGCCCACTCCTTCACCCCGGTCGACCATGACGCTTGACAAGCTCAAAGTCGCTGCGCGCCAGCACGAACAGCGCGAGGAATGGCGCGAGGCGATCGAGTTGTACCGTCAGGCTGCCCGGGACGGTGCTGGCGAAGCCGAAGGCGAAGACCCGTCCCTCTTCAATCGCATCGGCGACCTCGAGCACCGCCTCGGCAACACGGCCGCGGCGTGCCACGCGTGGGATCAGGCCGCCTCGCGGTACGGCGAGCATGGCCTGACCAACAACGCCATCGCGCTCTGCAACAAGATCCTGCGGCTCGAACCCAGTCGGATCCGCACCTATCTCGACCTCGCCAACTATCAGGCGCGGAAGCGGATGCTGTTCGACGTACGCGCCAACCTGACCGCCTATCGCGATCGGATGACGACGATCGGGCAGGGGGAGGAATCGCGCGAATCGCTCGAGCGTTTCGGGTCGACGTTCGGGGGCTGGCGAGAACTGCGGAAGGTGATGGACGACCTGCTGGGACGCGACGCGGCGGATGGTGATGAAGGTGCCGGCGCGTCGGGCGGCGGTGAGGGTGGGCAGGGGTTGATCTTCATCGATACCGGTCCAGTCGAATTCGAGCGTGCCTCCGAGCCGACGGCCGAGACACCGCTCCGCATCGAAACCACCGTGCTCGACGGCGTCGACGTGGATCGCCCCAGCGCACGCGACGTGATGCCTGGGCTCGAGCCGAGCAGCGCGGACCCGGCCGACCATGGTCCCGGGCCCGAGGGCGCGATGGCTGGGCTCCTCGATACCGACCGCATGGCGGCGGAAATGGGACCACAGGTGCAGGTCGAGGGACTCGACCTGGGACGCATCGAGGGCAGCGTTGTCCCAGATGACGGGGCCGTGCAACTCGAGGGGCTGGAGCAGCGCGAGTTCGTGTCGCCGACCGAGGCGATCGCCCCGTCGCCCGATGCCGCGCCGCTCAGCGAGGTCGTCTTCATCGACCTCGGCAGTGCAGTTCCTCCGCCGTCGGTGGCCATCGAGGCCACCGTCGCGCCGGTCGAGCCACCGCCGGCCGACCCGAACGATCCGCTCGGTCAGCGCGTCACCGCCACGGCGCTCTTCGAGTACGGCGATCGGGCGCGCGGCCTCGCGGCGCTTGACCGCGCGCTCGAACTCTATATCGAGCGCGATGAGCCGTTGCATGCCTGGCAGGTCGCTGGCGAACTCATCCAGGCCGAACCACAGTCGATCAATCGCTACCAGGCTCGCGTCGAAGTGGCGGCAAAGATGAAGGACACGCCGAAGCTCTGCGAGGCGTATCAGGCGCTCGGCGAGGCCTTGGTCCGTGCCGGGAGTGAGGAGAAGGCGATCGCAGTCTATCGTCGCCTGCTCGAGCTCGATGAGTCACATCCTGCCGCGCGTGCGGCGCTTCGTGCCATGGTGCCCGAAGGGAGCACGCCGGTGGTGCCGGAGGGCTTCATCGACTTCGGGGCGATGGTGATCGATGACGCCGGTCCGCGCAGCACCCGAATGCGCACCGAGACGACCGGAATCTCCGCCGATGAGGACGAGACCTTCCGCGAAGCCCTCGCCGAATTCAAGCGGGCACTCGATCAGAACCTCCCGATGGAGGACCATCAGGCGCACTACGACCTTGGTATCGCCTTCAAGGAGATGGGGCTGCTCGAGGAGGCCATCGGCGAGTTCCAGAAGGCGATGCGCTCCACGGAGGGTCGGCTCCGGACCGCCGAAGCCCTGGGTGCGACCTTTCTGGAGAAGGGGATGCCGCCGGTGGCCGAGGCCGTGCTCCGCAGCGTGGAGCGCGGCCCCGAAGACGATGCGGAAAAGATCGGCGTCCTGTATTGGCTTGGCCGCGCACTCGAAGCGCAGGGGAAGGGAGAAGTGGCGCGTGGCTTCTACGAACGTGTGCTGGCGGTCGAGGTGAGCTTCATGGACGCGACGGACCGGATCCTCAAGATCGCGGCGGAGCACTCGGCGTGACGATGCCTCAGGTGGGTCCCACGTCGCTCGCCGACCTGCAGGCCCCGGTGCAGGGTCGCCTCGAGGACGTCTCGGCCGAGATGCGCCGGATGATCGAGGAGGACTTCCCGCTGATCAGCGAGGTCAACCAACACCTCATGCGGATGCGCGGCAAGATGTTCCGCCCGACGCTGGTGTTGCTGGCCGATCAAGCCACCGGCGGACCGACGGAACGCGCAGCCACCTTCGCCGCAGTCATCGAGGTGATCCACCTCGCCACCCTGGTCCACGACGACTCGGTCGATCATTCGACCCTCCGGCGCGGGATGCCGACGATCAACGCCCTGTTCTCGCATCAGGTGTCGGTGATCATGGGCGATTTCCTCTACTCACGCGCGGTGGTCGAGCTGGTCCGGCTCGGGAATCTCGACGCCCTGCGCATCCTCTCGCGCGTCACCACCGCGATGACGGTCGGCGAGATGCGGCAACTGCTGTCGGACGACCCGCTCGCGTTCGGCGAACCGGAGTACGATCTCCTCATCAAGGCGAAGACCGCCTCGTTGATGTCGGGCGCGTGTGAAGTGGGTGCGCTCGAAGCCCCGCTGGTCCAGCGGCGCGCGCTGGCGTCCTTCGGCGAGAAGCTCGGCATGATCTTCCAGATCACCGACGATCTGCTCGACTACACCGCCGACGAGACCACCACCGGCAAGCCATCGGGACTCGACCTGCATGAACACAAGGTCACGTTGCCACTGATCTACGCGATCCCGCGGCTCTCGCCCATTGAACGGGCGGAGCTGGAGGCGCTGATGCGCGACCCCGCGCCGAGCGATGACGCGATCGCCAGCGTGGTGGCCTCCGTGCGCGCCCATGGCGGCCTCGACTACGCCCGTGATCGTGCCCAGCGGCTCATCCTCGAGGCCGAGGAAGAGCTCGCGTTGCTGCCTGATACACCGGCCCGCGACATCCTTCGGGCCTCGCTTGGCTACGTACTCGAGCGGAGGCGCTGATGGCATCCGGACCGCGTCGGCCCAGGTTCTATCTGGGGGTATTGGCGGCTGGCTTCATTACGGGCGGCCTGTTGTCGGCCCTGCTCGAGCGCTTTCTTCCCGACAGCGCCGCCCGCAGCTTTTTCACCACGGCGGTGACACCCTCGCTGGGGCCTGTCTCTGTCGATCTCCTCGTGGTATCGTTCACTATTGGCCCGGTGGGGCTGCATGTGACGGTCCTGAGCCTGATTGGCGTCGCGATGGCGTACTACGGAGCTCGGTCCCTCTTCTGACCCGGAGTAGGCAATGTTCGGCAATCTTGGCTTCATGGAGATCATGGTCATCATGGGCGTGATCCTCCTGTTCTTCGGGGCGAAGCGCCTCCCCGAGATTGGGTCGTCCATGGGACGCGGCATTCGCGAGTTCCAGCGCTCATTCAAGGACACTCAGGACGCGGTCCTCAACGTTCCGCCGGCGTCCGATGACCGGACGCCGAAGCGGATGATCGACGCCGCCGACGACATCCCGGCTGGCGGTGAGCCGAAGCGGCTCTCGCAGTAAGTCGCCCGGCGGTACCATGCCAAACGGGCCCCCGAGTCGATGACTCGGGGGCCCGTGCGTTATGGCGTTCTGTCCGACGGTTCAGCGTCCGGTCGAACCCGGCGGTGCAACTGGCGCCGCGGCCTCGATCTGGGCATTGGTCTTGAACAGCGCATCCCGCTTGTCAATCACCTTCGCGGCCTTGCGCAACGAGGCGAGATACTGGCGGATCCGTTCCTGCCGCATGCCCTGGATCGCCTCGGCACGCAGCTGCTCCTTGGCGGTCACGAAGGCGAGCGAGTCTGCCGGAAGGCGCTGGATCATGCCGACCACATAGAGCCCTTCGTCCGTCTGGATGACGTCCGAGGTCTGGCCATCGCGCAGCCCGAAGATCGCACCGACGAGCTTGGCATTGCTGATCGGCGGCGAGATGCGGGCAAAGGCCGGGAACTCACGATTCGACAGCCCGAGCGCCTTGGAGGCCTCCGGCAGCGGAGTCCCGGCGCGTACCCGCGCCACCAGTTCCTTGGCAATCGTCTTCGCCTGCTCGCTCTTCTTCTCTTCGCGTGCCTGCCGCTCCACCGTGCCCCGGATCTGCTGCAGCGTGGGCGTGCCGGCCTCGGCGATCGAGTCGAGGCGGAAGACGTAGAAGGCGGTCTCCCCTTCGATGACCGGGGAGGTCTCCCCCTGCTTGGCACGCATCGACCACGCGCCGGCATCGGGAATCACGTACGGCCCGAGCAGGACGCGGCTGCCCTGCTGCACGGCGCCGGTCTGGCCGATCGGCAGGCGGAGTACCCGCGCCACCGTGTCCAGGGCGGCCGGGTCCAAGTGTTCGGCGCCGAGACGCTCCAGCGAGTCCGCCATCGCATCGACCTGGTCGCGGTGCGCGCCGGCCAGTTCGATGGGGATCAGGATGTGGCGGGCCGTGACCGAGTCCGCCGTCCGCTTCGTCACCTCGATCAGGTGATACCCGAACCCGGTCTTCACCGGCGGGCTGAGCGTGTTCAGCGGCATCGCAAACGCGGCCGAGTCGAACGGCGCCACCATCGTGCCTTTGGCGAAGGTCCCGAGGTCACCGCCATTGCTCGCGCTGCCATCGCTCGACTCGCGTCGTGCCACCTCGGCAAAGGGAGCGCCGGCAACCAGTTCCGCGCGCACAGCCGTGACCCGCGTGAGCGCGGCGGCCGAGTCCGAGGCGTCGACGGCGCGGGGCACCGAGACAAAACTCATGAAGGAGGAACGCGGACGCTCGAATTCCTTCTTGTGGGCGGCGTAGTAGCTCTCGACGTCCGCCGGCGTCACGCTGACGGCGGTGTCGGAGATCAGGCTCTGCCCGATGATCGCCGTCAACGAAATCTTGGCGAGTTCCTTCTGGTCGCGATAGCGCTCCCAGAGGGCGGCATCGGAGAGGTACGCGTCGGCGGTGATGGCGACCAGCAGCTTCCGTCGCATCAGCTCTTCGCGGTAGCGCGCCTCGAGCTGCGGGATGAATTGCTGGCCGACCGGAGAAGTCAGCCACCGTTGATACTTCGACATGTCGAACTTGCCGTTGGTCTGGAAGTCCGGCGCCGTCTGCACCTCGTCGGGCGGGACGTTCCGGAGCACGTCGGCGACCTCATCGGCCGTGACCGTGATGTTGCGGCGCGCGATCTCGCTGGTGAGCGAGACGTTCTGGACCAGCTGCTCCCAGACGTCGTTGCGGACCTGCTCGAGATCGTCCAACCCGAGGCTGCCACCCTTCTGGGTGACGGCGTTCTGGACTGCGGCCGAATAGAGTCGTGATTCGATCTTCTGACCGTTCACCGAGCCGGCGGAGGTGTTCGACATGAACCCGCCCGAGCCGGTGATGCCGCTGAGGTCGACGATCATCCAAACCAGGAAAGTGATCGTGATCAGCAGGACGACCGGCTTGGCGGCGTTGCGGAAGGCTTGCATCATAGGCGGTCAACCAGCTCCGGACTGAGAAGGAAACAGCCCGCAAAGCTAGGGTGGCGAGGGGGGAACCTCAAGCGGGGGGTCGCCTTGACACCGCCACCGGGGACGCTAGTGTTGGCCTCCCACCCCCTTGTCCTCTCGTCACACCGGACCGGATGTCACACAGCCCCGAGCTCGACCACCTCGCCGCCCGTTGGGCGGAAGCCCCCGACGGGACGGCCTTCGCCGCGCTTGCCGACGGCCTCCGCAAGGCGGGCGCGCTCGCCGAGGCCGAGGCCGTGGCGCTGGTCGGCCTCGCGCGGCACCCGGGCCTGGTCCCAGGGTTACTGGCCCTGGCGCGGGTCCGCGAAGCCCAAGGGGACCTCGGGGGGGCCACCGCGGCCCTCCAGCGTGCGCTTGGGGAGGACCCAAGTCACCCGATGGTCCTCGAGGCCCTTGCCGACCTCGCAGCGGCCTCTGGCGACCCCGAGGGCTCCAGGGCGTGGTTGATGGTCGCCGAGGCCGCCGAGGCAGCCGAGTCCACCTTCACGACCGATCCCGAGGCTGTGGCTGAGCTGGAGACCGTGGTCACCGCGGAGGCGGAGGTGGGAGCCGATGACGGCTGGGATGAGGGCGAACTCTGGCCCACGGACGATCCGGCTGAGCCCGAGGGCGAGTCGCCCGAGCTGGTGACCGAATCCCTGGCCAACCTCTTCCTGAATCAGGGTCACCTCGATCGCGCGGCAGCCGCCTTTCGGACGTTGGCCGATCGCCATCCGGATCACGCCGAGTTTGCCGGTCGTGCCGATGCACTCGAGCGCGACATGCACGCCCGGCGTCCACGCCCCTTCGACGCCGCCGTCAGTGGCGGCACGCCAGTCGGGGAGTGGCTCGGCCGTGTCGCCGCCGCTGCGCCCGAGGTGGCCCCGCGGGACGAGGGCTTCGATGCCTTCTACGAGGCGCCGCTCCCCGCGGCTCGCGATACCGCCGACTTCGCCGCCTTCCAGGACTGGCTGAAGGGACTGGGCCGATGATCCGGATCACCGTCCTCAACGGACCCAATCTCAATCTGCTGGGCCAGCGCGAGCCGTCGATCTACGGGGCGACCACCTTTGCCGAGCTCGAGGCGCAGGTGCGCGCCCGCGCCGAGTCGCTCGGGGTGGCGATCGAGTGGCGGCAGTCCAACCATGAAGGGGAACTGGTGGATCTGGTGCAGGGACTGCGCGCGCAGGCCGATGGCGCGATCGTGAATCTGGGCGCCTACACCCACACCTCGCTCGCCCTCCGCGATGCGTTCCTCGCGGCGCCGATCCCGTTTATCGAAGTGCACCTCTCCAACCTCTATCGTCGCGAGGCCGTGCGGCATCAGTCGCTCTCGGCGGATCAGGCGATCGGCATGATCAGTGGCCTGGGCGCGCGCGGCTATCTGCTGGCCCTCGAGGCGCTTGCCGGCATTCTTCGGGATGGCTGATCGCCGGGCGGCCCGGCAGGCGGCGGTGCGGCTCGCCATGGCGGCCGAGGGACTGGATGCGCTGCTGGTCAGCCACCTGCCGAACATCCGATGGCTGACCGGCTTCACCGGCTCGGCCGCGCAACTCCTGCTCACGGCCGACCACGCCCTGCTGCTCACCGACTTTCGCTACGCGACCCAGGCGCCGCAGGAAGCGGGCGCCGCGGCGGACGTCGTGATCGAACGGGCCTCCGTCTGGGAGCGCGTCCGCCGTGAAGTTGAGCGGCGCAAACTGGAGGCGATCGGATTCGAGGCCACCAGCCTCACGGTGCGTGACGCCGAGCGGCTCGAGGGGGCGGTGCGAGGTCGCTTCCGCCCGGTGAGCGAGCTTGTCGAAGGGCAGCGGCAGGTCAAGGACGACGAGGAACTTGCGGCGATTCGCTCGGCGGCCGCATTGGCCCACGAGGCGCTCGAGAGTGTCCTCCCGACCATCCGAGTAGGTGATCGCGAACTCGATGTCGCGTCTCGGCTCGAGGCCGCGTTGCGCGTTCGGGGGAGCGAGTGGCACCCCTTCCAGACCATCGTTGCGTCGGGGCCTCGCTCTGCGCTGCCGCACGCCGGGACCTCGGTGCGGGTCATCGGTCCGGGCGATTTCCTGCTGATTGACTACGGGGCGATCGTCGATGGGTACTGCTCCGACATCACCCGAACCGTGGTGGTTGGGGCGGCACCGGACGAGCGCCAACGGCGGATTTACGGTCTGGTCCAGGAGGCGCAGCGGCTCGCGCGGGAGGCGGTCCGCGCCGGGATGACTGGTCGTGAAGCGGATGCGCTGGCGCGGACTCCGCTCGCTGAAGCGGGCTACGGCGAGGCCTTCGGCCATTCCCTTGGCCACGGGATCGGCTTGGAAGTCCATGAGGCACCACGACTTGCCGCCACATCCGAGGGGGTCCTCCCGGTCGGGGCGGTGGTCACGATTGAGCCGGGGATCTATCTTCCCGGTTGGGGTGGGGTCCGCCTCGAGGACGACGTCTGGCTCTCCGCCGACGGTCCCGTCCTCCTGAGTGACGGCCGCACCGACCTTATCACGATCTGAGAGCCTGGGGCAGGAGACGGCGTGGCAAGTACCGCGGATATCCGGAATGGATTGGTGATGGAGCAGGACGGCAAGCTGCTGCAGGTGGTCTACTTCCAGCACGTGAAGCCGGGGAAGGGCAGCGCCTTCGTGCGGACCAAGCTCCGGAACGTCCGGACCGGTCTGGTCGTCGAGCGGACCTTTCCGTCAGGTGAGCGCTTCACCGAGGTCGAGCTGAACCGTCGGCCGATGACCTATTCCTATCGGGATGGCGACGCATTTCACTTCATGGACCTGCAGTCGTACGACGACATTCCGCTCACCGCGGCGTTGATCGGCGATGAGCAGTTGAAGTACCTGAAGGAAGGGATGGAGTGCATCGGACTGGTGCACGACGAGCAGGTGATCCTGCTCGAACTCCCGATGTTCGTCGAATTGCAAATTGTGGAGACCGACCCGGGGATCCGCGGCGACACCGCCACCGGGGGGACCAAGCCGGCCCGCCTGGAGACCGGCGCGGTGGTGCAGGTGCCGCTCTTCATTGAACCCGGGACACTCATTCGCGTTGACCGGCGCGAGGACAAGTACCTGACCCGCGTATGACACCTGACGACATGCAGGAACTCGCCCGCGCGATGGAACAGATGCCCGGTCTCAAGGGGATCGACCTTCGCGACGTCCGCCG
>JBBQJU010000061.1:0-11494 GCA_038326215.1 Gemmatimonadales bacterium
GCTCAACAAGATCACCAAGGATCGCTATCTCCCGACCGGTGGTGAGCTGGCACAGTCGGCCCAGTTGATCGACATCAGCGGTGACAAGATGCAGATGCTGCTCGACTTCCCGACCACGGGGGAGCCCCACTACGCCCAGGCGATCCCGGCGGCGTTGATCGAGAAGAAGCAGGTCAAGTTCTTCTCGCTCAAGGACAACATGCACCCCTACGTCTCGCGGGCCGAGTCGGAAACGGGAGTCTCGCGGAAAGGGAAGCAGGTGCACGTGAAGATGGTCGCGATTCGCTCGCACTTCGCGCCGGACATCATCGAGGGCGTCGAGGTCGGTGACACGGTGTACTGGCACGTGACCAACATCGAGCAGGACTGGGACATTCTCCACGGCTTCGCGGTGCTGGGAATGCAGACCGCAGAACTGGTGATGCAGCCGGGCGAGACCCGCACCATCACCTGGACGCCGAAGGCCCCGGGGGTCTTCCCCTTCTACTGCACCGACTTCTGCAGCGCGCTGCACCAGGAGATGCAGGGGTACATCCGGGTGAGTGCGCCGGGGAGCGGGGTGACGTTGCACGCCGGCCTCAGCGAACGGTCGGCCACGCAGCAGGCCCGAGCGGCCGCGCTGCCAACCGCCGCGGACCCGCACGCCGGGATGAAGATGCCCGCAGGCGGGCGCTGAGATGAGCACCCGAGCGCGCCTCCTGGTGGCACTCGCGGCCCTCCTCGGCCTGGTGGCCCTGGTCTCGCCGCTGTGGGAGGTGCGCCTCGGGGCGCCGCAGTACCCCGAGGGGCTGGGCCTCCGCATCTATGCCCATACCGTCACGGGGATCAAGGAACATGACCTCGACAACATCAATGGGCTGAACCACTACATCGGGATGAAGGCCATCACGCCCTCGGCGATCCCCGAGCTCGTCTACATGCCGTGGCTGATCGGCGCGCTGGTGCTCGCCGGGCTCGGGGTGGCGGCACGCGGGTCGCGCCGCGGCATCCTGCTCTGGCTCGCGGCGTTCGCGGTGCTTGGTGCCGTGGGGCTCTGGGATTTCTGGCGCTGGGAGTATGACTATGGCCACAATCTCGACATGGACAACGCCATCATCATCGTGCCGGGGATGAGCTATCAACCGCCGATCCTCGGGTCGAAGCAGTTGCTCAATTTCACGGCCACGGCCTGGCCCGGGCTCGGCGCGATCGCGCTGGGCTGCTCCTTCCTGCTCGCGGCGGGCGTCTGGTTCGGGACGCGCCGCCGTCCGGAGACGGCATGACCCGTCACACGGCCGCGGCGACGGCGCTGGTGGCGGTGGTCGGCTTGCTCGGCTGCTCGCCCTCGACGCCATCAGTCGCCTGGGACATCGACAACTGTGACTACTGTCGGATGACGGTGAGCGATCGCCGCTTCGGCGCGGCGGCCGTCACCAATGGCGGTCGGACGCTGCACTTCGATTCGATCGAATGCCTGGCGGCCTGGACCGAGGCGCAGCCGAAGCCGCCGCGCGCAATCTTCATCGCCGATGCGTCGGCGCCGGGGACGCTGCTCCCGGTGGCCGCCCTGCGGTTTCACCGCACCGCGATCGGGACGTCGCCGATGGGGAAGGGCTTCGTCGCGGTCGCGAAGACTGCAGGCCACACCGACTGGGACGGCCCCGCGCTGACCTGGGACGAGGTCCGCGCCACCGTCTCGCAGGAAGGAATGTCCACGACCACGCCGCCGCCGTCGGGCGGGCACTGAGATGCTGCTGCTCGCCGCGCTCCTGGCCGTGCAGGGCCCCCTGCTGGTGGCTCCCAACGGTCCCTACCGCAGCATCGCCGCCGCCGTGGCGGCCGCGCCCGACGGCGGGACGGTGCGGGTGTCGGCCGGCGTCTGGCGTGAGCCGATGCTGCAGCTGGATCGGCCGGTGACGGTGGTCGGCGATGCGGGGGCGATTCTCGATGGCGAGGGGACCCACGAGATCATGGTCATCCGCGGGGCGTTCGTGACGCTTCGCGGCCTCACCTTCCGCAACACCGGGAACTCCTATCACGAGGATCGGGCGGCGGTGCATGTCGACAGTGCGGCGAACTGCACCATCGAAGGCAACCACTTCGACAACACCTTCTTCGCGATCTACCTCTCGCGCACCGAGGGATGCGTTGTCCGGGGCAACGTAGTGGCCGGGCGTCCGTCAACCGAGTCTGCCACGGGCAATGCGATCCACTCCTGGGGCTCGCGCAACCTGCGGATCGAGGACAACCGGGTCGGTGGCCATCGTGACGGGATCTACCTGGAATTCACCCGCCATGCCGCCGTACGGCGCAACGTGAGCGAGGGGAACCTCCGGTATGGCTTGCACTTCATGTATTCCGACTCCTCGGCCTATGAGGCGAACACCTTCCGGCGGAACGGCAGCGGGGTGGCGGTGATGTACTCGCACGTGGTGCGGATGGCGAACAATCACTTTCTCGCCAACCGCGGCGCGACCGCGTACGGACTGCTGCTGAAGGAGATCACCGATGTGACGTTGCTCGGCAACGACTTCAGCGGCAACACCACCGGATTGCTCGCCGACGGCGCCGAGCGGCTGCAAGCCACCGGCAATCGCTTCACCGCCAACGGCTGGGCCGTGCGGTTGCTGGCGAGTACCAGCGGGGGGCGCTTCACGGGCAACGACTTCGCCGGGAATACCTTCGACGTCGCCGTGAATGCGCGCACCGTCGACGCCGATTTCAGCGGGAACTGGTGGGACAACTATCGGGGCTGGGACCTCGACCATGACGGGGTCGGCGATGTCCCGCATCATCCGGTGCGGCTGTTCGCCCTGCTGGTCGAGCGCGCACCGGTGGCGCTGATGCTGCAGCGTGCGCTCTTCGTGCGCATCCTGGACGCGGCGGAGCGGGTCGTGCCCGCGCTGACGCCGGTGCAGGTGGTCGACCGCGCCCCGCGCGTCTCACGGGGCAGGGGGAGCGAATGATCGTCACGCGTGGGGTGGTGAAACGGTTCGGTCGGCGCACCGTGCTGGCCGGACTCGATGCCGAGATCGCCACCGGGCGGATCACCGCGCTGATCGGCCCGAACGGCGCGGGGAAGACCACCTTCCTCAAGGTGCTGCTTGGGCTGGCCCGGCCAACGTCGGGCCAGGTGGTGATCAACGACGTGATCCTCGACGGGTCACCGGCGTACCGGGCCGATATCGGCTACATGCCGCAGATCGTCCACTTTCCGGCGCATCTCCGCGGCAGCGATCTGGTGGCGATGATCACCGCGTTGCGTGGTGGGGAGGCCGTGCCCGATCTCTCGCTCGCCGACGCCTTCGGCCTGGGTGAGGGGATGTCGCGGCCGCTCGGCGAACTCTCCGGCGGCACCCGGCAGAAGATCAACGCCGTGCTCGCGTTCGCCTTCCTGCCGGCACTGCTGATTCTCGACGAACCGACGGCCGGGCTCGATCCGCTGGCCGCGCGGGTGCTCAAGGATCGGATCCTCGCGGAACGCGCGCGTGGCACCACGGTGCTCATCACCTCGCACGTGCTGCCGGAGTTGGAGGAGTTGGCCGACGATGTCCTCTTCCTGGCGGACGGCAAGGCGGCCTGGTCCGGCGCCGTGAAGGCCCTCACGCACGGCACCGGCGAGCGGACGCTCGAACGGGCGGTCGCGCGGCTCCTCGATGGCGGCGTCCGCCTGGCGGTCGCATGAGCATTGTCCTCCGCCTCCTCCCACCGGTCCTGCGCGATGCGCTCCGTGGCCGCTGGCTCGTCGGGCTGCTTGCCACGCTGCTGCTGATCGGCGAACTGCTGCTGCGCTTCAGTGGTGGCGGCGCGACGACGCGGGTCTCGCTGCTCGATGTGGTGCTGATCCTCACGCCGCTGGTGGGGCTGGTGGTCGGCACCATGCAGGTGCATCACGCACGCGAGGTGACTGAGCTGCTGCTGGCGCAACCGATTGCCCGGGGGACGCTCTTCACCGCGCTCTACCTCGGCACCGCCCTGCCGCTCGCCGCGGTGGTGGTGGTCGGACTGTTGGCGCCGTTCCTCTGGCACGGCATGCTCGTCGGCGACGCGCTGGTGCCGATGCTGGCGCTGGCTGGCGCGGCGGCCGGGCTGGCGCTGCTCTCGACCGCGCTGGCGTTCGTGATCGCGCTTCGGGCGGACGACCGCGTCCGCGCGCTGGGGATCGCACTCGGCGTCTGGCTCGTGACGGCGGTGCTCTGGGACGGCGTGGTGTTGCTCCTGGCGCTGCTCTTCGGCGATCGTCCGATCGAGGTGCCGATGCTGGTGCTGCTTGCCCTCAATCCGTTCGATCTCGCGCGGGTGCTCCTCCTCCTTGGCAGCGATGCTGCGGCGCTCCTGGGCTACACGGGTGCGGTGGTGCAGCGGAGCCTGGGGACCGGTGGTGGCCGCGCGATGCTGGTGTCGTTGCTCACCCTGTGGCTGGTGGTACCCTGTGTGATTGCGGCGCGAAGCTTCGCCCGCAAAGACTTTTGACCTCATGACCCGAAAGGACCTGACCATGACGATGACCCCCCGCACCCTTGCCCTCGTCGCCTGCCTGCTGGCCGCCTGTGGTGGTACCAAGGATGCACCGCCTGCTGGTGACACGCCTCCCGCCGCGCCGGCAGGGCCTGCCCCGACCGGCAAGGTGATCGATATCCAGATGATCACCGACGGCACCAGCAACCGCTTTGAGCCGGCCGAGATCGAGGCGCATCCGGGTGATGTGCTTCGCTTCACGCTCCAGGTCGGCGTGCACAACGTCCACTTCCTCGCCGACAGCAATCCGGGGATTCCCGATCTCCCCGCGGCGAGTGACATGCTGCAGCTGCCCGGCCAGACCCACGACGTGATCGTCAACTTCCCGGCCGGGAAGACGATCTACTTCCAGTGCGACCCCCATGCCCTCCTCGGGATGATTGGCCATGTGAAGGTCGAAGCAGGGTCGTAAGCGTCGCGCCTCCGACCTCTCCCGGGGTCGCGGCGACACCCCATCGGTCCCCCCGGGCCGGTGGGGTGTTTCATTTCCCCCATGCCGCGCCGTCTGCTCCTTGCCCTGCTGCTCTTTCCGGCTGCGCTTCCCGCGCAGGCGGCGAAGCTCGAGGCGCGCGCCTACGCCCTCCTCGGCGCACTCGGCGACACCATCGCCGTCGAGCGGTGGGTCGCTCTTGGGGGGGCAATCCGCGCCGAGCAGCGACTCGCGACCGCCGTGCCGCTACGACTGCGCCTGGATGAAGATCCCGAGGCATTGCTCGAGCGGCTCACCGTCACCAGCGGTCCAGTGGGCCACACGGACCAGGTGGAGGTCGTGAGCGTGCCGGGGACCGCCTCACTGCGGACCGGAGTGGCGGGGCGCCCCGGCGCTCGCCGCGAGACACCAGCCGGGACGGCGCTGCTTGCCCCCCGCTCGTTGGCGATCCTCCAGCGGCAACTGCACCGCGCCGATCAACAAGGCGACATCTGGTACAACGGCTACTGGTTCACCCCCACGGTGACGCTGCGGGGCGGGGCACTGGTCCTCGACACGCTGCGGGTCACCGCGATCGGCGTCGACACCCTGCTGGTCGAGTCGACGGAGTGGCAGTTGCGGCTCGGGGTGGACGCCCAAGGGACGATCAGTGGCGGCGGCGGGCGCGGGGGCGACGGCCCGCTGCTGCGCGTGGTGCGACTGGCCGATCGGCTTGTTGCCGACGGCTGGCTGGTCGACGCCGCTGACTACACAGCGCCGTCCGGCGCGCCCTGGCAGACCAGCGCGGTCACCGTGCCCGTCGCGGGTGGCGTGACGCTCGGCGGCACGCTGACCATGCCGTTCGGCCCCGCGCCCCGTCCCGCCGTGCTGCTCCTCTCGGGGTCTGGGGCGCAGGATCGCGATGGCAGCACGATGCTGGGCTATCGGCCGTTGCGGGAACTCGCTGACTCGCTGGCGGCGCAGGGGATCGCCTCGCTCCGGCTCGATGATCGCGGCGTAGGCGCGTCGGGCGGTGACTACCCCTCCCGCACTATCAATGAGCTCGCCGATGACGCCTCACGGGCATTGCGGACGCTGGCGGCCCTGCCAGGCATCGATGCCGAAGCGCTCGGCATCGTCGGGCATAGCGAGGGCGCGCTGGTCGCGATGCAGGCGGTCGCCAATGGCGCCGATGCCAAGGCCCTGGTCCTCCTCGCCGCCCCCTCGCGCCCCGGTCGTGAGCTGGTCGCCTTGCAGCAGCGCTACGGGGCGACGCGAATGGTCCGCGACAGCGCACCCGATCGGCAGCCGGCGCTGGTGGAGGCCCTGCTGCAGGGGTCGAGTGCCGCGATCGAGGCGTTGCGCCGCGAATCCCGTGGCTTCCGCGCCCTCCTCGGCTACGATCCGCGAACCGCCGCCGCGCGCGTACGCGTGCCGACCCTGCTGCTGCATGGCGAGCAGGACCGCCAGGTCCCGGTGGGACAGGCCACAGAGTTGGCAGCTGCGCTCCGCCGTGCCGGGGCCGATGCCACGGTGCAGCGCGTTCCAGCGGTCAATCACCTCTTCCTCGCCGATCCCAGCGGCGACCCCGCGGGCTATCTCCTCCTTCCCGAGCGGCGGGTGGCGCCCGGGGTGGTCGCGGCCGTGGTCCGCTGGCTGGAGGCGCGGCTCCCCTGACCGGGCGATATCTTCCGAGGATGCGCACTCCATCGGCCGTCTCCGTGCTTGTCCTGCTTGCCGCGTGCGGCGAGCCTCCTGCGCCCCCCACCGTGGTCCGCCTCGCTGAGACGGCCGACACGCTGATTGTGCCGGTCGTCCAGCTGACCGATGCCCGGCCGCTCAGCGACGGCCGCTGGGTGATGCTCGCGACCAACGAACTGCAGCTCCAGCTGACCGACTTCGTGAAGAAGACGGCGGTCCCGTTCCCCGGCATGACGAAGGAGGAGGTGCCGGGGCCAAGCACGTTGCTCGCCTCGGGCGACACGATGCTGGTTGGTGACTGGGGCTTCCAGCGGGTCACCTTCTGGACGGTCGGCTCGACGCGACTCGAGGCGGTGCCCATGCCGGAGAGCGCCAACGGCGCTTTGCCGCGCGCCCGCGATGCGGCGGGGCAGTGGTACTTCGAGGGCGCGCCGTCACCCGGCCGTGATGGCCGCGGCCTCGCGGATAGCGGTCAGGTGATCCGCACGGATGCGATGCTGACCAAGTTCGACACCATCGCCCACTTGGTCGCGCCCGATCTGGCGATGGTGCAGCGCGAGGGCGGGCCGCGTCTCGAACGACGCATTCTCGCCGGGATGGACAAGTGGGGCGTGCTCGGCGACGGGACCTTCTGGATCGCGCGGACCAAGCAGAACCAGGTCGAATGGCGCAATCCGGATGGCTCGCTGCAGGCGCAGACGAAGCCGCTCCCTGATCCGATTCTGCCGGTGCAGGAGATGGATCGGCAGCTCTATCTCCGGCGCTTTCCCGAGGATCAGCGGCAGGCCGCCAACACGCAGGTCTTCGCGGAACTGAAACCGCCGTTCGAGGCCGCCTTCGCGACACCCGACCGGCGGATCTGGTTGTTCAAGAGTGCCCCGGCGCTCGATTCGATCCGCACCTTTCAGGTCGTCGACAGCAGTGGGCTCAAGGCGGTGGTCGAGGTGCCGAGTCGCGGCACGGCGATCGGCGTCAACGGGAGCTGGATCATCATGGCGGAGGAGTTCCCCGAGGGGATCCGCCTGCTCCGCTACCCGATCCCGGCGAGTGCCAAGGGCAACTAGTCCATCAGCGAGGCGTCGGCCGACTGCGCCGTTTCCTCGTCGGGCAGCGTGCTGGGGCGGCGGCGCTCGCGATTCTCCTCGTACCACTCGCGGGTGATCTCCCCCGCGAGGCGGCGATTGCCGAAGCCGAAGGCGAGGCCGACCGCCAGCGCGACGGCGCCGAGAATCAGTGTGAACGCCGATGTCACGATCTCTTCGGCGACGCCGAGTTGCTGCAGCGCCATGAAGATCGCGATCACCACCACGGCGGCCTTCGCCACCTTCGCCAGCGTCGGCACCCCTTCGACGCCACCCGCCGACGCCACGATCACGCCACGCACGAACTCGCCGACGATCATCCCCAGGATGACGATCACGATCGCGCTGATCAGCGTCGGGATGAAGGAGATCATGATCCCGAACATCTCGTTGATGCTCTCGAGCCCCAGGGCCGCCGAGGCGAGCAGGATCACGATCAGCATCATCAGCCAGAACAACAGCTTGCCGACGGCGTGTTCGGGATCCATCCGGGACCCGGTGCGATCCACCGCTTCGCGCAGGCCGCCCGCTTCGGCGACCTTGTTGAAGTTGAGGCGCTTCAGCGTCGCATCAACCCACTTCTCGATGGTGCGGGCCACGAAGTAGCCGGCCACGAGAATGAGGATGGCGATGAGCATGGCGGGGATCACCAGCCAGAGTTGCTCCGCGCCATTGCGCAGCCGTTCCGAGAGAGCGTTCACGACGAGACCTCAAGTACGAGTTTGCCGAACTGGTCGCCGGCCGCGAGGCGACGATACGCGTCGGCCCCGTCGGCGAGGGGGAAGATCGCATCGACCGGGGGGCGAAAGCGCCCGGCATTGCCATGGGCGACCACCGCCGCGAATTCGCTGCTGGTGCCCATCGTCGAACCCAGCAGGCTCCACTGGAACCAGAAGAGGCGGCGCAGGTCGAGCGCCACCTCCGGGCCACCGGTTGCTCCGCAGGTCACCAGCCGGCCCCCGGGGCGGAGGGCCTTGAGTGAGCGCGGCCAGGTGGGAGCGCCGACCGTGTCGACGACGACGTCGACGCCGTGGCCGAAATGTGCCTTAACCGCCGCCGGGATGTCCGCGCTGCCACCGTGGTGCAGCGCCAGGTCGGCCCCGAGCGCCATGGCCTGCGCCAACTTGGTGTCTGAGGATGAGGTCACGGCGACCCGCGCGCCGAGGAAGCGGGCGATCTGCAGCGCGGCGACGGCGACCCCGCCGCCGATCCCCCAGATCAGCACCGATTCGCCGGCCTGCACGCGGGCGCGGGTCGTCAGCATCCGCCAGGCGGTCAGCGAGGCGAGCGGAAAGGCGGCGGCCTCAGCCCAGCTCCAGACCCCGTCGAGTCGGGCGACGTTGCGTGCGGGCAGCACGAGCTCCTCGGCGGCGCTGCCGGGACGATGCTCGCCGAGCAATCCGAAGTGACGACAAAAGACGTCGTCGCCCGCGAGACAGGCGGCGCAGTGACCACAGGAGTGCCCGGGGTTCACGACGACGCGGTCACCGACCTGGACCGAGGTGACTGCCGGGCCGACTTCGAGCACCACACCGGCGGCGTCGGCCCCCACGATATGCGGGAATGCCTTGATTGGCGCGGCCGGGAGCCCGTCAGCCACCCAGAGATCGAGTCGATTCAGGGCGACGGCACGGACGCCGATGCGGACCTCATCGGGCGCCTGCAGGCGCGGCGCGGGGAGGTCGAGAACGGCCAGATGCTCGGGACCGCCGGTGGCGGTGAGACAGAGCGCGCGCATTGGTTGGTGACGACACCTTGCAGAAGCGGGGGAGTGACGCGACATATAATAGCGCTTCGACCTGTACCGGCGTGCACTGCACCCGACGACGCGGGCTCGGCGAGAGCGATCCCAACCCCTTCCCACTGCACCTTGCAGGAGAGTTTCGATGGAGATGAACGAAGATTCGCTGTTCTACGGATCCTTGGAGTCCCAGGGCGAGAATACCGCCACTCCCCCGGCGTTCGACATTCCCGAGCCGGCTGTAGGCAACCTCCCCGCGCCGAAGCCGCGCAAGAAGGCGCCGAAGAAGGCACCGGCGAAGCCCGCCCCGAAGCCCGCCGCGAAGGCTGCCGCCAAGCCCGCCCCGAAGGCCGCCGCCAAGCCGGCCCCGAAGGCCGCCGCGAAGCCGGCCGCGAAGGCCCCGGCCAAGAAGGCCGCGAAGCCCGCGAAGAAGTCCGCGAAGCCGGCGAAGAAGTCCGCGAAGCCGGCGAAGAAGGCGGCGAAGCCGGCCAAGAAGGCGCCCGCGAAGAAGGCCGCCAAGCCCGTGAAGAAGGCGGCGAAGAAGGTGGCCAAGCCGGCGAAGAAGGCTGCGAAGCCGGCCAAGAAGGCACCGGCCAAGAAGGCACCGGCCAAGAAGGCACCGGCCAAGAAGGCGCCTGCCAAGAAGGCCCCGGCCAAGAAGCCGGCCAAGAAGGCCGCCAAGAAGCGGAAGTGATGTCTCGTCAGGGCTCCATGATGGCGCGCCCCGGGATTCCCGGGGCGCGTCGTCACTTGGGGTGGTTGGCCGCCGTGCTGCTGTGCTGGCTCGGCGGATGCATCGGCGCGCCAGCCGGTGTCGGCGTCACCGCGCTGACGGGTGCGACGGTCATCGATGTCGTGTCGGGGCGTCCGATCCCTGATGCGGTGGTCCTGATCCGCGATGGCATGATCGTGTCAGTCGGCTCGGCCGCCGAGCTGTCGGTGCCGTCGGGTGCCACCACCGTCGATCTGGCCGGTCGGTGGGTCGTCCCGGGCTTCATCGACGCCCACGCCCATTTGCAGCCGTGGGGGCTCGCCGCCTCGCTGCGCTACGGCGTCACGGCGGTACGGGATCTGCACGATGGGCTGCCACTCGCCGACACGCTGCGCGCGATGGTCGGTCGCATGCCGACGCCACGCCTCTTTCTCGCCGGCGCGATGGTCGATGCGCCGCCGACCACCTATCCCGATGCCATCCCGCTCGCCGGCCCAGATTCGGCCGAGGTCGTGGTCCAGCGGCTCACCGCGACTCAGGTGCAGTGGATCAAAGGCTACACGCACCTGACGCCACCCTTGCTCGGCGCACTGGTCACCGCGGCACGGGCACACCGCCTTCCCGTCGCCGTGCATCTCGGCCTGACCAACGCGGTCGAGGCCGCCATGCTCGGCGTCACCTCGATCGAGCACCTCAGCGGCGTGCCCGAAGCGTCGGACGATTCGCTCGCGCTGCAGGCCGGCCACCGCCGAGGCTTCTTCGACGGCTGGACCGCTTTCGAACTCGCCTGGGCCCAGATGGCCCCCGCGGCGCTTGGCGAGATCGCCCGCGACCTCGCGGCCACCGGCGTCATCCTGGTGCCGACCCTCGGCCTGCACGAGACCTTTGCGCATCTCGACGATTCGCTGGTCTATCGCTCCCCCGACCTCGCGGCTGTCCCCGATTCCGCGCGGCGCAATTGGAACGTCCCGGGGATGATCAAGCGCGCCGGCTGGACGCCGGGGATCTTTCCGCGCTTCCGTGAGGCGCGGCCTATCCAGGACGCCTTCGTGCGGAGCTTCGTCGCTGCGGGCGGCAAGGTCGCCACCGGCACCGATGCCTCGAACCAGCTCCTCGTCCCCGGTGCCGGCGTGCATCTCGAGATGGAACTGCTCGTCCATGCCGGACTCTCGCCGCTCGAGGCACTCCGCTCGGCGACGCTGCACGGCGCCCAACTCCTCCGCGCCGATCACCTCGGCCGTCTCCGCCCCGGGGCCGCAGCGGATCTCGTCGTCCTCGGCGGCGATCCCCTCGTCGAGATCCGCAACACGCGGCTGATTGTGAAAGTGATGAGCAGGGGGGAGTGGGTCAGG
>JBBQJU010000062.1:0-11450 GCA_038326215.1 Gemmatimonadales bacterium
CGGCCCCGGCCGACACGCCGCCGCAGTGGGCGGGGTACACGCTCGAGGCCTTCCTGAAGAACGGCGGGATCATCCTCGGCTGCAACATGGCGTTCGGGAACATGGTCGGGATGGTCGCCGAGAAGACGAAGCTCAAGGAGGATGCGGCGCGCAGCAAGGCACTCGAGTATCTGATTCCGGGCGTGATTCTGCAGCCGTCGGGGATCTTCGCCGTGATGCGGGCGCAGCAGGCGGGGTGTCACTACATGATGGCGAGCTGACCCCACGACGCGACCGGATGCGAAACGGCCCCCTGCACCGAGGTGCAGGGGGCCGTCCGGTGTCGTGGCTCAAGAGCCCCGACGGTTGGCCTTAGCGGCCGAGCTTCACGACGTTCTCTGCCGCCGGGCCCTTCTGGCCCTGCACGATGTCGAACTCGACGCGCTCGCCTTCGGCGAGCGACGTGAAGCCCTGGGCCTGGATGGCCGCGTGATGGACGAAACAATCCTTTTCGCCGTTCTCGGGGGTGATGAACCCGAAGCCCTTCGCGTCGTTGAACCACTTCACGGTGCCGGTGACACGCATTGCCCTACTCCTGGATGGTGTAATCGGAGTCCGGGCTATGCCGTGCTGACCGACTACAGGTTCGCGATCATCCCCTCGCGGCGGGGTCGGTCTCCGGAAAGAGCGGCACTCGCCGTCCGATCCGTGTGGCCCGGGATCCAAAGGACCCCGCGAGACCTGCCCATTCCCAGCGGGAACGGAGGCCAACATGGGAAATGAACTGCCCGGAGGCAGTTTGCGCAATAGGGGGGTGGCAAATGGGGCTATTTTGCCCCCGGGGAACTCCGCCCCCCCGCCGCGGCGTACTAGGCGTCACAGGAGGAAGCATGCGTCTCGATGGCATCCATCATATCTCGTGCATCACCGGCGATGCGCCTGCCAATCTCGATTTCTACAGCCGTGTGCTGGGGATGCGCCTGGTCGCCAAGTCGGTGAATCAAGACGACCCGTACGTGTACCACCTCTTCTATGCCGATCACCAGGGCTCACCGGGCTCGGATATCACCTTCTTCGAGTACCCCGGGGCGCTGCCGGGCCGGGCCGGAGCGGGAATGGTGTATCAGATCGTCTTCCGGGTCGGCTCCTCGGCCGCGATCGACTTCTGGGCTACCCGGCTCGCTGCCGAAGGGGTCGCCATCTCCCGCGAGGGCGACGTCCTCGATTTCGCCGATCCAGAGGGGCTGCGCCTCCAGCTGGTGGTCACCAGCGTCCAGGACACCCCGTTGGTCGCCAACCACCCCGAGATCCCGGGGGCGATGGCGCTGCAGGGCTTCGACGGCGTCCGCGCCTACGGTGGGCGGGTGGCCGGCAGTCGACGCGTGCTCGAGGCGGTGCTGGGCGCCGAGCCGGTCGGGGAGCAGGAGTGGCGGATCACCGGGCCGTCGCGCACCGGGTGGATCACCTTCGAGAATCCGCCGATGGAGGCGAGTCGGTCAGGCGCGGGTACCGTGCACCATGTGGCGTGGTCGACCGAACCTGCCGAGCACGAGCTCTGGGTTGAGCGGCTGGCCATGGGTGGTGTGGCCTCGACGCCGGTGATTGACCGTCACTATTTCCAGTCGATCTATTTCCGCGAGCCGAGCGGCGTGCTGTACGAGCTGGCGACGAAGGGGCCGGGCTTCACGGTCGACGGCCCGCTGGAGGAACTCGGGCATCATCTGATCCTGCCGCCATTCTTCGAATCGCGTCGCGCCGAGATCGAATCGCGCCTCACGCCGTTGCCGGACATGGCCCGCTGAGCGCGGGCCACCTCACTTCTTCATCGGGTACTGTCATGGCTGAATCGCTGCACCTCGTGGCCCTCTGTGGCTCACTGCGCACCGGGTCGTACAATCGTTCCCTGCTGGCCGCGCTGCCGACGTTGGCGCCGGAGGGGATGCTGATCGAGGTGCTGGAGTGGGGAGATGTGCCGGTCTACAATGGCGACCTCGAGACCGGGGGCCTGCCGGCCGTGGTGCTGGCGTTGCAGGCCCGCATTCGGCAATCGGATGGGTTGCTGATCTGCACGCCGGAATACAACCACTCGATTCCGGGCGGGATGAAGAACGTGCTGGACTGGCTCTCCGTCGGGGCGAGCCCGCACGCCCTCTTCGAGGTCCCCACCGCGATCCTCGGTGCCTCCAACGGCACCATCGGCACCACCCGCGCGCAGGCGATCCTCCGGCAGACACTGGCGACGCTGAATGCGCCGACGATGCCGTTCCCACAGGTGCTGGTGGCACTGGCTCAGCAGAAATTCGACGCTGCGGGGACGTTGACCGACGACGGCACCCGTGAGTTCCTGCGCAGCTACCTGGTGGCCGTGGCGCGCTGGATGCGGCGCTTCCCGCGGGCTGCACGTGGCTGATGTGACCGAGCCACGCCCGACGCACACGCCGTCCGAGCCGTTCACGCGCGCGTCGCTCTACCTCGGCCCGCTGTTCGAGGCGCATGGCTTCCGCGTCATGGCGCGCGAGTATTCCGAGGGGAGCGAGGCGAGCGCCTCGGCCGAGTATGGCCTGGGCGATGTGCGGCTGCGTCTGGTCTGGGAGGGCGAGGAGCGGGTGCTGTTCATCGAATGCGCCCGCGCCTCAGGGGCCTCGCTGATCTCGCGATGGATCGACATCGAGTGGGCCGTCGCCGGGGAGCGCCTCGAGGTCGATCGCGATCTCACTGATGCCCGGCTGGAGCGGCTCGCGGCGGGACTGGTCGCCTTTCTTGCGCGGGCCGCGCCGGACGCCGTCTAGGCGCCCGACGCACGGCACGACTCAGTGGTTGTGTGCGCCGGCCTCACCCTTGGCGATCTGCAGATGGTGCTCGACGTGATGGTTGCCAAGGGTAAGCAGACCGGCGAAGCCGAGGCCGCGAATGCGGGCCACGGTGCGGGCATCGTCTGATCGTTCGGCCGTCACGACGAAGCGAACACCACCCGGGATCATCGTGGTGGTGGCGGCGAGATCGGGCATCGCGTCGACCATCTTTGCGTGGTTGACGACCATCCGCTGGATCGACTGCGCCGTCGCCGCGTCGCCCGTCACCTCCATGCTCAATCCGCCGGCAATCTGCGTCCGCTGCACCGAGGAGCGGAGCGTCACCACATTCATGTCGATCAGATGCCGGCGGAGCGCCTCGAGGTCGACCTTGGACCAGTCGGTCATCGGGTCGTCGTCGAGGATCTTGACGATCTCGGCGATGGCCGCGAAGGCATCCTGTCCGGCCTCGGTCGGGAGGACGGCGGCGGGATGGGTCATCCCCGGGGAGTGCTCGTGGCCGGCCGGCATGGTGGCGGTCTGGGCGGCGAGCGGCGACCCGAGCAACGAGGCCAGCAGGACGGCAGGGACGATGCGAGCGGACATGGGGGCCAGCCTGGTGAACGGTGAACGGCGAACTGGTGGCGGACGACTTACGACCTATGACCCCTAGAAGGTAACCTTCCGTTATGACCCCCATCGACGCCCGCGTTTCCATCGGCCACGTGCACCCTAAGGTGGCGCTGTTGGTGGAGGCGCGGTGAGCGGGAACTCATGGCGGCGCCGCGGCGTATTGCTCTCGCTCCTGCTGGCGCCCGTGGCGCTTGTGGGGCAGGCCATGCCGCCGCTCGTGTTGCACCACCTTCGGGTCGGTCTCGATTCGGCCACCTGGAAGGACGTCCACGAGTCGCCGTTTCTGCGTGAGCAGTTTTCGGCCTTCGATTCGGTACTGATCGGGGCTGGTGGCACGACGGTGCGTCGCCACCTGCTCACCGGGCGACGCAACTGGCTTGAGTTTGTCCTCGGTACCGGCGCTGCGTCGATCGAGTTGGGGCTCACCGCGGACGACGCCGGCAACGTGTCGCGGCCAGTGGCAGCGTGGCGGCGCGAGGGGATCGGGCTCGACAGTGCGACGGTGGCCCGGCCCGATGGCGTCCATGCCGCGCCCTGGTACCTCCGCTGGTCGGTCGCTGGCGTCAGCGGGGCGATGCTCGGCGTCGAACTGGATGCGTATCACCCGTCGTGGTACCGTCGTCTCGCGGAATGGGACTCCTTGCCGTTCGACCAGCAGGATCGTGTCCGGGCGCTGCGGCCGTATTTCGCCTCCGATCGCCTCTTCTCGGAGATCACTGGGGCGACGCTGGCGATCCCGGTCGAGGAAATCCACCGGCTGCGGAGCGTGTTGCGCGGTGGTGGGGTGCAGGTGGTGGATGAAGGCGAAGGACTGGTGGTCGTGCTGGCCGACGGGGTGCGTTTCCGCGTTGTGCCGGCGTGGAATCGGCCCGGCCTCCGGCGTCTCGAGTTCTACCTGACGCGGGCGGTGCCGGCCAATCCGATCTATCGGCTGGGGCAGCACTCGCGGCTCCGGTTCGGGCCGGGTCGAGTGGCCGCCTGGGATTTTGATGTGCCGTGATGCACGGCAAGGAGCACACATGGCGTTGACAACCTTGGGTGGCGGCTGCTTCTGGTGCCTTGAAGCGGTGTTCGAGCGCGTGTCGGGCGTGACGTCCGTCGTCTCTGGCTATGCCGGTGGGCATGTCCCGTCGCCGTCGTACGAGGCGGTGTGCGCCGGCATCACTGGGCACGCGGAAGTGGTGCAGCTCGAGTTCGACCCGACCGTGATCAGTTACCGGGATCTGCTGGAGATCTTCTTCACGATTCACGACCCGACCACGTTGAATCGTCAAGGGCACGACAGCGGGACGCAGTACCGGTCGGCGATCTACACGCACGATGCCGAGCAGGCTGAGGTCGCGGCGGCGCTGATCGCCACGTTCGAGGCGGACCACGTCTTCCCGCGACCAATTGTCACGGAGATCACCCCGCTCGATACGTTCTGGCCAGCGGAGGCCCACCACCAGCAGTACTTCCGTCGGCATCCGGCCCAGCCGTACTGTGCGGCGGTGATTGCGCCGAAGGTGGCGTCGCTGCGGGCCAAATGGGCGTCGCGGCTCCGGAGCGCGGCGGGCGAGATGACCTCCGCCCCTTGAGCATCCTGCCTCGCCGGGGCATCCTCCACGCTGGGTGGTACCGATGGCGCAGGGCAGACCAGGTACGGGGGAGGGGTTGTGGCAGCAGGCGGGGCGGGCAAGAAATTGCTGGACTGGGTCAAGGCGGCGGCGTGGGCGTTCGGCATCTGGCTGCTGCTGAGCACCTTTGTCGTGCAAGCGTACTTCATCCCGTCGCCGAGCATGGAAACGACGCTGATGGTCGGCGACGTCCTCTTCGTCAACAAGTTCCTCTTCGGCGCCAAGATTCCCCTGGTGGAGGCCCGGACACCGGCGGTGCGCGAACCGAAGGTCGGGAACATCGTCGTCTTCATGTCGCCGATCGAGGACTCGATCCTGGTGAAGCGATTGATCGGCGCGGGCGGCGACACACTGCAGATGAAGCAGGGTGTGCTCTATCGCAACGGGAAGGCGCTCGAGGAGCCGTACATTCAGCAGACCAATCCGACGTGGACCCTCGACCCCCGCACCCGCCAGGAGATGCGTGACCTGCAGGTGTCGCACTACATCGGACCCGACCCCGACACATACCTCCCGGACATCCACGAGTGGGGTCCGTTGCTGGTGCCGAAGGATTCGCTCTGGATGATGGGCGACAACCGGGATGGATCGCGGGACTCGCGCTTCTGGGGCTTCGTCCCCCGCAAGAACGTGCGCGGCACGCCGGTGATCATTTACTACTCGTGGGATGGCACCAGTTATCGGCCATTCCCGTTCTTCACCGCGACGCGATGGGGACGGATCTTCAAGATTCCCAGGTAAACGGTAAACGCTGAACGGTGAACGGGGAATCGTTCACCGCTTACCTTCCCAGCATCCCCCAATCGAGGTCCCCCTCCCATGCGCTGGTCTGCCTCCGGTCGTTCGCAGAATCTTGAAGATCGTCGTGGTGGCGGTGGTGGTGGCATGATCCCCGGCGGGGTGGGCGGCCTCGGGATCGGCGGCATCGTGCTGGTGGTGATCTTTGCGTTGATCACCAAACAGAACCCGCTCGCGCTGATCGGCGCCCTCGATGGCGGGACGGCCACCTCGGCGGTCGAGGCGCCGATCAACGACCCGGCCGAAGAAGAGAAGGTGCTCTTCATCGGGGCGGCGCTCGATAGCACCCAGGCGCTGTGGGCGCGCCTCCTCCCAACGATGGGGAGCGACTATCGCGACGCCAAACTGGTGCTCTTTCGCGACCAGACGGTGTCTCCCTGCGGTACCGCGCAATCGGCGACGGGGCCGTTCTACTGTCCCGGTGATGAGAAGGTCTACATCGACCTCGGCTTCTACCAGGAGTTGGCCACGCGCTTTGGTGCGCCGGGCGACTTCGCCGAGGTGTATGTGCTGGCGCACGAGATCGGCCACCACGTGCAGAAGCTCCTCGGCACCGAGGAGGCGATGCGGCGCGCGCAGCAGCAGCGTCCGGACCAGGCCAATGCGCTCTCGGTCAAGCTCGAGCTGCAGGCCGACTGCTTCGCCGGCGTCTGGGCCCACACCGCCGCGCAGCAGGGACGCCTTGAACGCGGGGACGTGGAGGAAGGGCTGGGCGCCGCCTCAGCTGTTGGCGATGACCGGATCCAGCGGATGGGGGGCGGGAACGTCAATCAGGAGAGCTGGACGCACGGGTCATCAGAGCAGCGGATGACGTGGTTCAAGCGCGGATTCGAGGGTGGGGATCCGAGGATGTGCGAGACCTTTCGATGATGGATGATGGATGATGGATGACGCCGCTCCGCTGCTCGGAAGGCTTTCTCCGGCTGAGGCGCGATTCGAGGCGTGGCGGGGACGAGTGGGGTTCGTACTGGCACCGGCAGCGGCGATCACGATTGCGGTGCTCGACTTCCCCGGGCTGTCGCCGGAAGCACATCGGCTCGCGGCTGTCATGATGGCGGTGGTGGTGCTCTGGATCACCGAGTCGTTGCCGATGCCGGTGACGGCGCTGCTTGGCGCCTCGGCGTGTGTCATCCTCCGGGTCGCGCCGGCGAAGGCGGTCTTCGCGCCGTTCGCTGACCCGCTGATGTTTCTCTTCATCGGGTCGTTCATCCTGTCGCAGGGGATCTTTCACCACGGCCTCGACCGGCGAGTGGCGTTCTCCGTGCTCGCGCGGCCGTGGGTCGGAGCGAGTCCGTCACGACTGCTGCTCGCATTCGGCCTGATCACCGTACTGATCTCGGGCTGGATCTCGAACACCGCCACCACCGCCATGATGTTCGGCATCGGAATGTCGATCCTCCGGGTGCTCTACCTGCGGCAGCAGTCCGGCGAACTCGCCCTCGATCCGCGCTGGGCCAGTGGCTTGATGCTGATGACCTCCTTCGCCGCCTCCATTGGCGGTTTGATGACGCCCGTTGGCACACCACCGAACGTCATCGGGCTCGGCTTCATCCGCAGCGAACTCGGGGTGCAGATCCCCTTCTTCTCGTGGATGCTGCTCGGCGTCCCGACAGTGGCGATCCTCTTCGTGGTGCTCTTCTTCACGCTCCGCGCGCTCTCGCCGGCCGGAGTGGCCGTGCTCCCGGGCGGCGCCAGCGTGGCGCGCGACGGGCTCGCCGGACTCGGTCCCTGGCGTCGCGGCGAGCGATCGGTGCTCTGGGCCTTCGGCGTCACGGTGGTGCTCTGGATCACACCCGGTGTGCTCGCGATCGCCCTCGGGGAGCGGGCACCACTCACCCTCTCGGTGCAGAGCGCGCTGCCGGAAGGAGTGGCCGCGCTGCTCGGTGCCACGCTGCTCTTCCTGCTTCCGGGTGAGCCGGGGCATCGGGCACTCACCTGGCCCGAAGCGGCGAAGATCGATTGGGGTGTGGTGCTGTTGTACGGTGGTGGCTTCGCGCTCGGTACCCTCGCCTTCCACACCGGCCTCGCCGAAGCGATGGGGCGCGGGGTGACCGGATGGATCCCCAACGCCGGCGAGCTGGGGCTGCTGGTGATGGGGACCATCGTCGCCACGCTGCTCTCCGAAACCACCTCGAACACCGCCGCCGCGAACATGGTGGTCCCCGTCATCATCGCCATCGCGAAGGCGTCCGGCGTTGATCCACTGCTGCCCGCCCTCGGGGCAACGCTGGGGTCGTCCCTCGGCTTCATGTTGCCGGTCTCGACCCCCTGCAATGCCATCGTCTACGGCAGCGGGATGATCCCCCTCTCGCGGATGATGCGGGCCGGACTGATCCTCGATCTGGTCGGGATCGTGGTCGTGATCGGGGTGGTCTCGCTGCTGGGTCCGCACCTGCGCTAGGCGGATGGGGCTTCAGGACGCCGGGGCATCAGCCGATACCTCGGTATCTCGCTTCTCTGGAGTCCGCATGGCCCCCAAATCCGGCAGCCCCGTCGGCGCGATTCTCTGCTCGATAGCGGTCGCCGGGACAATTGTGTATCTGGTTGAAACGCTCTCGCATCAGGTCATGCCCTTCACAGCTGGGGTTGCCTCGACCGACCCGGCCCAGTTGAAGCTCTCGCTCGAGGCGGGGGAGTTGCCGTTGCTCGGCATGCTCCTGGTGCTCGGGGGGTGGCTGCTGGGAGCGTACGCTGGCGGTCGGGTGGCCATCAGCATCGGGAAACAGGAGTGGGTGGTGATGGCGTTCGCCGTCCTGTTCACCGTGGGAATCGTGATGAACCTGCTGGTGATGGCGAGCCCGACCTGGATGTGGATTGGCGGTGCCGGGGCAAGCCCTCTTTTTGCCCTGGGGGCTGGTAGCGGCCGCAGCTGAGCGGGGCGGGGGACCGATCCGAGGGCGGCTCCGAAGGGGGCCGCCCTCGTGTTACGTGCCGGCGTGGTGCATTTTTGTCGGCATCCCCCATTTCCCCCGATACCGACGACTCGATGCGACATCTCCGCGTGATCCTGATCGCCTGGTTCATCACCGCCGCCGGCGCCGCGGCCGGGTGGTTCATCGGCGGACTCGCCGACCGCAAGACGGCGTTCCTTGCCGCGACGGTCGTGGGCACACTCTCGCTCCTCTACGCGATGTCGTTTCTCATCGATCGCCACTGGTTCATGGAAGAGCGTCGTCGCGGGGGCACGATCGGAGGACTGGTCGGGCTCTGCATTGCCGCGCCGCTCGTGCTGATGTCCACGGCAACGCCGATCCTCGGCGTGACGGCACTGTGCAGCGTGGGCATCGGGGTGCTGGTCGGCGCGGGCGGGGGCGCGCTGGAATGAGCCGAGGTCCGATAGCGCTCCGTCACAGGGTGAGGCGTTGATGCAGCCCGTCGTGACCGATGGCGCGCCGACGCCCGCCGGACACTATGCCCAGGGGATCGTGCATGGCGGCCTGGTCTACGTCTCGGGGCAGCTCCCGATCGACCCAGCGACCGGGGCCGTCGTCGACGGCGACATGACGGTGCAGGCGGAACGGACGCTGCGCAATGTGGCCGCCGTGCTCGAGGCCGCTGGCAGCGGGCTCGATCGCGTGCTGATGCTCACGATCTTCGTCACGGCGCGCGAGGAGTGGCCGGTGGTGAACGCTGTCTGTGCGCGGCTGTTTGGCGCGCATCGTCCAGCGCGGGCGGTGGTGGGTGGAGCCGATTTGAAGCCGGGGTGTCGGATTGAGATCACGGCGGTGGGAATGATCAGCGAACAGCGAACGGCGAACGGCGAACGGTACACGGCGAACGGTGAACGGTGAACGGTGAACGGGTGAAGGTGGTGCTTCCTTTGCGAGGAACGACGATGCGTAACGTGTGGGCAGGCATGATGATTCTGGCGACGGTGACGTCTCTGTCAGCGCAGGCGCCGGCGAAGCCGAAGAGCGCGGACCGGATCAACGTCGAGCGGATCCTGCGCACGTTGGCGCACGACTCGATGGAAGGCCGTGGGACGGCGACGCCGGGTGAGGAGCGTGCGGCGCGCTTCATCGCGAGCGAAATGAAGAAGGTCGGTCTCAAGCCGATGGGCGACGACGGCTTCTTCCAGCGGGTCCCGATGGCGATGCTGGCCGCCAACCGCCCCGGCGGCGTGCGGCCGCCCGCCGGCTGTCAGGCGGGGACGTTCAGGCTCACCGGCGATTCGGTGGCGACGCCGCTCTGGAAGTGCGTTGCTGCGCCCGCACCCGGCGCCACCGCGGCGCCTGCGGGCGGCACGCCGCCGACGCAGGTGACCAGCTATCGCGTGCCGACCAACCCTGGTGCCGCGGTGCCGCGGCTGACGATGCTGCCGTCCATGGCGGCCTGGGACACGATGCCGGCGGCGATGCGCCGCACCGGGCACAACGTCGTGGGCGTGATTCCGGGGAGCGATCCGAAGCTCAAGCACGAAGTCATCCTCGTGATGGCGCACTTCGACCACCTCGGCATTCGCGGCCCGGGCGTCAACGGGGACTCGATCTACAACGGGGCTGATGATGACGCGTCCGGCACGACGGCAGTGCTGGAGATCGCGCGGGCGCTCAAGCGGGGGAAGGCACCGAAGCGGACCGTCGTCTTCGCGACGATGACCGGCGAGGAGATGGGGTTGCTCGGGACCAACTACTTCATCGCCAATGCACCGTTCCCGCTCACGACGATGGTCGCCGGTTTCGAGATCGAGATGATCGGCCGTCCCGACTCGCTGGCGGGTGGTCCGGGGAAGGCCTGGCTCACCGGCTACGATCGCTCCACGATGGGCGACATGCTGAAGGCGAACGGAATCGCGATCGTGCCGGACCCGCGCCCGAGTCAGAACTTCTTCCAGCGCAGCGACAACTACGCCTTCGCGCGGATGGGGATCGTCGCGCACACGTTGTCGACCTTCAATCTGCACACCGACTACCATCGTCCGTCGGACGAAGCCGATGCCTTTGACTTCGACCATATGACGGCGGTGATCAAGGCGGCCGCCCAAGCCGTGCGCCACCTCGCGGATGGACCGACGCCGAGCTGGCATGAAGGCGGCAAGCCGGCGGCCCCGGCGCCGCGCCCGCCCGCGCCGTGATCGCAGTGCTCCTCCTTGCCCTGGCCGCGCTGGCGTACAGCGCGGTCGGGCATGCGGGGGCGTCGGGGTACCTCGCCGTCATGGCGTTGCTGGGGACGCCGGCCGCGACGATGCGGCCGACGGCGCTCCTCCTCAATCTGGTTGTCGCCACCATCGGCACGGTGCAGTTCGCCCGCGCCGGATACTTTCGCTGGTCGCTCTTCTGGCCGTTTGCCATCACCTCGATTCCGATGGCATGGCTTGGTGGACGACTCACGCTGCCGGAATCGGTGTACGGCGTCATCGTCGGCAGCGCGCTGCTCCTCTCCGCGCTGCGCCTCGTGCTGACGCGCACCACCACACGAGAGACAATTGCTCCCCCGAAGCCGTGGATCGCGATGCTGGCTGGCGCCGGCCTCGGGCTGCTCTCGGGACTCACCGGGGTGGGCGGCGGGATCTTCCTCTCGCCACTCCTGCTGCTCTGCGGGTGGGCCGATTTGCGGACCACGGCCGCGACGTCGGTCGCATTCATTCTCGTGAATTCCGCGGCAGGGTTGCTCGGGCAGTTGCCGCTCGGCG
>JBBQJU010000063.1:0-11356 GCA_038326215.1 Gemmatimonadales bacterium
CCGACCGCGAGCGCCCCACTCTCCGCCGCAAACGCTGCCAGCGCCGTCGTCTTGCGTCGGAGCAATCGTCGGGCAGCCGCTCGTGCTGCGCCATTGCCGGCATGCGCCAGGTCAACGGCTTGGCCACCGGCCATCCCGGCGAGTCCGATGGTCCGCCCCCATGAGGCGGCGACGACGTCGCCATTGGTCACCAGCGAACCAGCACACTCCGCCGCGCGACCGAGCAACCCGACCGACAGAAGAATAGCTCCGGCACTGCCCAAACGACGATGGGCGGCCGCTTCCCCGCGGCGCATCTCGGCGTCGTCCATGCACGGCAAATCGTCCAGCAGTAACGAGGCGGTGTGGGTGAGTTCCACGGCGATTGCCGCCGGGAGCGCTTCGGTGTGGCTGCCGCCACACGCCTCGGCCGCCACCAGCGTCAACATCGGCCGCCAGCGGCGGCCGGCCACATGCCCCTGCGTGCCGAGGGCGCGTGCCAGCGCGTCACGCAGCCGGGGCAGCGTCGAGGCGAGCCCGGCTGTCTCGGCCTCGAGGGCCCGCTCGAAATCGCGTCGGATGCGATCGACGGCGAAGGCCGGCGCCCGGGTCTCGCGGGCGACGGCCGGGGCCGCACTCATGCAGGCACCAATCCGGTGAGGTGACCGATGTTCTTGAAGAAGATCCGCAGGTGCGCGAGCGGTTTGGCGCGCACCAACTTCTTGTGCATGTAGCCCTGGAAGGTCAGGCGCTGCACGTCCACGTCATCGCAGATACGGACGAAACTCTCGCGGCGGCGATCAGTGGTGTACCAGAACCGCTGCATCACCTCGAGCACGAAGAACACCTGGCCGTGCGCCTTCATGAAGCGACGGCGCGCCTGCGCCAAGCGGCGTCCGTCGCCAGTCGCGAGCGCTTCCTCGACCGCCGCGGCGGCGAAGCGTCCGCCCGCCATGGCGTAGTAGATCCCTTCGCCACTGGCCGGCGCCACGACGCCGGCGGCGTCACCGGCGAGCACGACGTCGCGCTGGTTGTCCCAGAGCGGCAGCGGCGTGAGCGGGATCGGTGCGCCCTCGCGGCGGATCGTCACGCAGTCGGCGAGCCCGGTAGCACGACGCAGCTCCTTCACGGCCTCCTTCATCCCGAAGCCCTGCTGGAAGGTACCGGTTCCCACCGAGGTGGTCGCGCCGTGCGGAAAGATCCAGCCGTAGAAATCAGGCGACACCTTGCCCTGATAGAAGACGTCGCAGCGGTCGGGCACGAACCCGTCGCTCACCACGGTGGGCGACTCGATGATCTCGTGGTAGGCGAAGACGCAGCGTCCCTCGTCGGCCCGCTTGATCTCCTGGCGCGCGACCTTCGAGAGCGCCCCGTCCGCGCCGATGACCATCCGCGTGCGCACGGTCGCGGGCACGCCATGCCGCGACTGGCCGTCGATGTAGTGCACGGTGGCGATGCCCGCAGCGTCGCGCGTGATGTGGTCGAAGAGTCCGGTACGCCGCTCGACACCGTTGGCGCCGGCACGATCGCGGAGCCACTGGTCGAAGACGTCGCGATCGACCATGCCGACCCAGCCATCCTCGACCGGCATGTCGACGTGTCGACCCTTTGGCGAGATCATCCGCGCCGCATGCACCCGATTGACCAGCAACGATTCCGGGACGTCGAATTCCTTGAGCAGCTCCGGCGGCACCGCGCCACCACACGGCTTGATCCGGCCGGCACGATCCAGCAGCAGGACCCGGCGACCGCGGGTGACCAGATCGTTGGCTGCGGTCGTGCCCGCAGGCCCACCACCCACCACGACGACGTCGAACAGTTCGTCCATCATTCGGCTCCTCCGCCCTCGAGCGGTCCAGGCACCAAGTCATAGGGGCGCACCAGCGGCCAAGCCGACGCGGGGATCATGGTCCGCAGGCGGCGGGGGCGCGTCCGGCGCAGCGTCAGCACGGCCTCGACCAGCTTCATCTCGATCCGGGCCCGTGCGAACTCGAGTCCCTTGGGCCCGAAGGTGCGCATCGCCCAGCCGATCAGCGGCCGGGCGAACGTGGGCGCCCGTCGGAGTGGCAAGCCACCCTGAGCGCGCTCCAGCGCACCGCGCAACGCCCGCACGGGGCCGCGACGCTTCCCGGCGCTCATCAACGGCGTTTCGACCAGTTCGCCCTGCAGCAGGGCGAGGAGTTCCTCGCCACGATCATTGCGCACCACCAGCCACTGCTCCCCCGCCCCACCCATATACCCCACCGTCAGGTCGGCGAGCGAGTTGGCATAGTCCACGCAGACGCGACAGGTCTCCGGAAAGAAGTCCGGCGGCAGATCGCGGAGCGGCAGGTCGAGGAATGGAATACGGCGGGAACGCCCGTCATCGAAGCGAATCTCGACCATGAAATTCGTCAGGAACTCGAGGTAGGTGATTCGTTCGGGCGCCGTGTCGAGCAGCGCGAGGAACTGGTGAAAGCGCTCGGTCGTCGTGTTGTCGCTGCACGGCGTACCGATCACGTAGAGTCGCTCAAGACCGAGTTCCGATTCGAGCGCGCGCAACGCATGCACCTGGCACGGAATCCCGACCACCGCAAGTCGTCGATAGCCGAGGGCGACGGCCTCCTCCACCAGCGCGAACACCGGCGAGAACCCCATCTTCATGCCACGGCACGCCTGCATCCCCTCCGCGCGTGTGACCAGCACGGGCATTGGCGCCCAGCGATCATCGGGCTGCGACGCGGTCGCGATCACGGCATCCACGAGCCCCAGCTCCAGCAGGCGCTCGGCGATGCGGGTCGTGATGCCGCTCCACTGCGACCCCGCGGACGGCGGCGTCAGGCGAGCGCGCACCATCCGTCGATAGGTGCCGAAGTGGGCCTCGTCGCCGCGCGCCGGATCACGCTCGCGGCCATGGGCCGCGCGTTCGAGCGCAGGATACTGCGGGGCGATGAACTGACAGGCTTTGCCGCAGCGCGACGGATCACTGCTCCGGCTGACCCCGCAGTCGGTGCAGAGGGTACGCGGCTTCGCCGCCCGGAGCGCTGGCGCCAGCACGCCATCCAGCAACGGTAGCTCGGCGAGTGACGTCATCCGATCACCGCGAGCAAGCCGTCGCCTTCGCGCTCGAGCCGGACGCGGGCGGGCGCGTCGGCAGGTGCCACCCGCACCGCGAACCACGCCGCCGCGACGAAGAGGATCGCTTCGAGCAGGAAGACGACCGCATAGCCGAGGCGGGGGGAACCCAGCACCAGGCGCGCGACATCGCTCAGGGCGGCGCCGAGAAAGCCGCCCGCGCCGAATGCGACGGCTTGGGCACTCCCGTACAACCCCATCCGGACCCCGGCCTCACGGCGACCGGGACGATCGACCAGCGCCATCATGGACCCCACCGCCCCGATCGCGAACACGCCGTTGGCCGTCCCCATCGCGAAGACACTGGCGCGGAGCACCGGTTCGAGGCCGCTCCAGCCGGCCGCAAGCAGGGCTACGAAGCCGAGCGCGGAGCCGATGCACCCGGCGGCCGCCCATCGTGTGAGTCGGGCACCGCGACGGGTGGCGATCGCCGTCCCCACCATGCCGAGAAACATCCCGCCGTGCTGCAGCGAGGAGATGCGCGTGGTCGCCCCGGGGGTGAGCCCGAACACGGTGCCGGCAAAGGGTTCCAGGATCAGATCCTGCGCGCTATAGGCCAGCATCGCCACGAAGACGAAACCGGCGAAGTGCCGTGCCTCGGGCTCGGCCCACAGCGCACGCACGGCCTGCCGGAACGGCACGGCGGCCTCGTCCGGCGCCGCTTGTGCGACCGCGTGGCCCTCGAGCCGCCAGAGGGCGATCACGCTGAGGCCAAAGGCGATCGCCGACACGCTCCCGGAGACTTCGACCATCCGCGTGAGCGAGAACGGATCGAGCAACCGACCCACCGTCCCTGCCGTGATGGCAAAACCCGCGATCATCATCAGCCAGACAATCGCCGCGGCCGGGCCGCGCCGTGCGGGGACGGTCCGCTCCGCGAGCATCGCCAGCAGCGGCGTTCCCGCAATGCTGACCCCGCCCCCGAGCGTGAGGCAGGCCACGAGGGCGAGGACGGTGCCGATAGCCGGCGCGGTGGCCATCCGTGCCGTCGCAATCGCGGCACCGAACCCGCTGAGCGCGACGATGGCCATTCCGACGACGATCCACGGCGTGCGTCGGGCGCTTCGATCCGACCCGAGCCCCGCATGGACGCGCGAGAGTTGCACCAGATAGTGACCCGCGACCAGCGCGCCGGGAATCGCGGCCGCGAGTCCCAGCTCAACGATCATGACCCGATTGAGGACGGAAGTAATCAACACGATGACGGCGCCCAGACTCGCTTGCACGAGGCCGAGCCGGACGATCGCCGACCAGCCGAACGGCCGGCTCATGCGGTCCCCAACCGAAGGCCGATCGCGCTCATCAGCATGCCGAGCACGTACAGGAGAATGCCCGTCGCGTTGTACCACGGGGCGAGCGTGCGCGGATCGGTCAGCAAGCGGCGCATCAAGGGCAGCTGGGCGGCGATCATCGTCGCATGCACGGCCGCCACCCACGTCGGCTCGGCCGGAAACGCGATCAGCAACGCGACGACCTGGAAGACCAGCATGACGACACAGGCGAATCGCGCCGCGCGCTCGGGCCCGAGCTGCACCGGGAGTGAGCGGACGCCGAGGACACGGTCGCCCTCGATGGCCTTGAAGTCATTGAGGGTCATGATGCCGTGGCCGCCCAGCGAATAGCAGAGCGCCAGTAGCAGCGACCGCCCCGGAGGCGTCGCCCCGCCGAGCGCGACGGCGTGGCCGGTGACCCAGGCCAGCCCTTCGTAGGAGAGGCCGACGGCCAGATTGCCCCACCAGCCGTTCAGCTTGAGTCGAAACGGCGGCGCGCTGTAGGCCCAGGCGAGCGCAATGCCGACCGCCGTGGCCGCGGCGCCGAACGGGCCCAGCTGCCAGCCGGCCAACGCGGCGAGTGCGGACCAGCCGATCGCGATCCCGATGCCCCACCGGCCGGGTACGCGCCCGGACGGGATCGGACGGTTGGGCTCATTGATGGCGTCGACGTGACGATCAAACCAGTCGTTCACCGCCTGACTCGCCCCGCAGACGAGCGGCCCCGTGACGGCGGCACCGAGCAGCAACAAGCCAAGCTGATCGCCGAGCGCGACGCCCGACGCGACGAGGCCGCAGCTGAATGCCCACATCGGTGGGAACCAGGTGACCGGCTTGAGCAGCGTGATGAACGCCGCAGGCTCGGGGAAACGACGCGACACCACGTCCGGAGGCACGACACTGGCAAGTGTCACGTCAGCGTGACACTCCGTGGCGGAACGATCCGACAGCGGTGCGACCGAGGTCATCCTTCAGTCCGATGCCGGTTCGGCGGGCTCGGCGCGCACGTTGTCGCCACCGAGATTGTACCGCCGCAATTTCACGTAGAGACTCTGGCGCGAGACGCCCAGCACTTCCGCCGCGGACGTCCGGTTCTGCTCCGTCAGTTCGAGCGCCGACTCGACGAAATGCCGCTCGACGAGGTCGGTCGTGTCGCGCACCAGATCGGGAAGCGACACGCGGCCGACCAGCGAGGTGAGTTGCTCGACCGCGCGGGTCAGGTCGCGGGCACCCTGTGGCCCCGAGGCGAGGCGGCGCCCGACATCGCGGAGAATGATGCCCACGACCGGCTCGCTGTTGTCGCCGGTGATGGCGGCGGAGAGTTCCACCTCGGCGCCACTGCCGTACTCGCCTCGCACGGACGTGGAAAAGAGGCGCGCCACGCCGTGCTCCTTCAGGGTCGAGAGCAGGACCGCGACATCGGCGCCCGGCCGGCCGACCCACCGAGAAAGCGGCTGGCCACGCACCTGATCTTCCGCGGCCAGTTGCGCGAGATCGAGGAAACCCCGGTTCGCCAGCACCACGCGACCATCGAGGTCGCAGACCACGACGCCATCCGGGACCACGTCCACGACGCCGGCGAGCCGCCCGCCTTCGGCCGCGCTCTCGCCGCTGGCTTCGGCCACCGGCATCATGCGCACGAGGAAGAGCGAGGTGCCGTCCTGACGGACCAACGAGGCCCCAAGCGCCAGCTCGGCGCCATTCACGGTCTGCACGCGCAGCTCCTCGGAGCGTCCGGAGGCACGCACGGCGGAGAGGAGTTCGTGCACCGCTTCGACCGACCCATCGGAGAAGTCGATCGGGAAGATCCGGCCGACGAGGCGCTTTGCCGGCAGCGCCAGGAGCCGGCCCACGGCGGGGTTGGCATCGACGATCTTCAGCGACTGGGCATCAATGACGAGCACGGCCTCGGACGACAGCTGGAACAGCAGGCGATAGCGCGTCTCGATGTGCCGCATCCGCCAATAGTCGCGCTCCATCGCCTGTTGGGCCTCGACGAGCCGCTGCTGCAAATTGGAGAGCGCGCGGAGGTCGCGACCAAGCGCCACGCACTCGCCATCGGCTGAGAGGCGGACCACGCTGTAGGCGATCGGCAAGTCGATCCCATGCGGCGAGGGATGGTTCACCTGACGGCGGCGGGAGTGGCCACTTGCCACCGCCTCGGCGACCATCTCGTGCACCTTCACGCGGCTCTCCACCGTGACCACCCTGCTCCACTCCTGCCCCACCCATGCCTTGGCCTCGTCGAGCGACGGTTCCTGCGTCCCGATCACCAGATCCTGCACCACGCCGCGCGAGTCGAGGATGAGGGCGAGGTCGGAGCCTGCCGCGATGATGCTCGCCAAGGCCGCCGGGTCGATGCGGCCGATGGCGGCAGGGCGGGCGTCAAAGGCACTAGTGGCGTCGTTGGCGTTGGTCACGTGAGCACGTTGCCGTCCGGAGCGTGGGGAATGAGCGTCATGGGCTCACTCGGGCAAGGATCCCTTGCAGGAGCGCGGAGACTGCGTCAGCCTCCCCACCAGGAGCGTCTGCACCGACCCGCTGCCACGCGTCGGCTTCCTCGCACACCACGTGACCCCCAAGGAGGACCACCACATCTGGATTGCGCGACCGACGACGCACCCGGGTCACCTCCTGCTTCACGGGCTCGAGGTGGCGCGCTTGAGAAACGGAGTAGAGCACCGCGTCGAACCACTCCCCCCGCACCAGCGTTGCCGGATGGGCCTCGAGGAGCGGACGGCAGAGCACGACCTGCCAGCCCTGTCGCAGCATCACCTCTGCCAACGTGAAAATGCCGAGCGTATGCTGCTCCCCTTCCGGCACGGTGATCAGAATCCGCCCCGTCACCTCGGCGTCGGGCGGGATGCCTTCGTGTTCCTGCGCCAACCGCCGCAGCAGTTGGTGGGCGCGACCATAGGCGATGCCGGCTTCCAAGAAGCCGATGCGGTCGTCGGTCCAGTCCTCGCCGATCCGGCGCACCGCCGGCGTCAGCAACTCGACCAGCAAGACGTCCAGTCCGACCCCCTGCGCCACGAGCCCCGCGACGAAGTCCATGCAGGGGCGTTCGGACTCCCGGGCGAGCAGTTCGGCGAGCTGCTCGACCTCCTGCGGACCGATCCCGATCCGGGTCCTGCTTCCCCGGCGCCGATCGGCGAGGGTCAGGCGGGGCGCCGGGACAGGAGCCGACGGGGAGCGCCGGTCATCGAGCGAGAGGTTCCCACGTTCGCGTGCCGTCACGCGTAGCTCCGGGGCGGGATGGAATCGGGCGATCAACCCCCTACACAGCTATAAGCCCTGGCGCAGGCCGGTGGTGCTCTGGCGCGGTCGGTACTTACGTGGGGGATACGAGTCGATTTTACTGTCAACTTCCCCGAACGTCAACCCCCCTTGACACTCTCCACGATTCGGCCGTACGTTCCCCCTGTACCTGTTCCGCCTGACCCCGACACTCAGGGAGCCGCATGGCCGGCACCGCTCAACCCGCTCCGCTCCGACGCGGCGCCCCGCTCTACACACCGGACCAACGCCGGCGGCGCGATGCGTCCCCGTGGACCATGGTGCAGGGCGTCCTTGCGCCGCTGCAACTCCTGGTCTGCTTGGCGAGCATCGGACTGGTCGCGCGCTATCTCGCGACGGGCGAGGGGTGGGGTGTGGCGGTCGGCTCGGTGTTGCTCAAGACCTTCCTGCTGTATGCGATCATGATCACCGGCTCGTTGTGGGAGCATGATGTCTTCGGGATGTACCTCTTTGCCCCGGCCTTCTTCTGGGAGGACGTGGTGTCGTTCGTCGTGCTCGGGCTGCACACCTACTATCTGGCGGCGTGGGGCTTTGGCTGGCTGGGTCCGCGCGGCCTCTCGGTGCTGGTGCTCACGGCCTACGCGACCTACCTCGTCAACGCCGCGCAGTTCCTCTGGAAGCTGCGCCTTGCTCGGCGGGACGCCGCGATGGCCACCGGCCGGATGGAGGCGACGGCGTGACCACAATCGCCCCCGACACGGCCGGATGCCGCGAGTTGCCGGTACTGCGCGAGCGCGGTCAGCGCGAGGTCTTCTGCGGCCTGACCGGTATTGTCTGGCTGCATCGGCGCATGCAGGACGCCTTCTTCCTGGTCGTCGGGTCGCGCACCTGCGCCCACCTGCTCCAGTCCGCCGCCGGCGTGATGATCTTCGCCGAGCCACGCTTCGGCACGGCGATTCTCGAAGAGAAGGATCTCGCCGGACTTGCCGACGCCAACGAGGAACTCGACCGGGTCGTCGCCACACTGCTGGCGCGGCGCCCCGACATTCGCACGCTCTTTCTGGTGGGCTCCTGCCCCTCGGAAGTGATCAAGCTCGACCTGAGTCGCGCCGCCCAACGACTCGCCAGCATCCACCAGCCGATTCGGGTCGTCAACTACAGCGGCAGCGGCATCGAGACGACCTTCACGCAGGGCGAGGACGCCTGCCTCGCGGCCTTGGTGCCGTCGATGCCGGCGCACACGACCGGTGAACCGAACCTGCTGGTGGTGGGCACCGTCGCGGACATCGTGGAAGATCAGTGGCGGCGACACTTTGCCGAACTCGGCATCGGCCCAGTCGCCTTCTTCCCACCGCGCCGCTCGACCGAGCTGCCGGTGGTCGGTCCCGGCACCAAGCTGTTGCTGGCCCAGCCCTTCGTCGGCGACACGCTGCGCTTGCTCCAGCACCGCGGCGCGGAACACCTCCCCGCCCCGTTCCCGCTGGGGGCCGACGGCACCGCCGCGTGGATCGGCGCGGCCGCGAGTGCGTGGCAGATCCCGAGTGCGCGGGTCGCGGACGTCCTCGCCGCGCCGCTGGCCCGGGCTCGGCGTGCCGTGGCCCGCTACCGCCCGCAGCTCGAGGGGAAGCGCATCTTCTTCTTCCCCGACTCACAGCTCGAGGTGCCGCTGGCGCGTTTCCTCGCCGAGGAATGCGGCATGGAGCTCATCGAGGTCGGCACGCCCTATCTGCATCGCGAAATCCTCGGCGCGGAACTCGATCGGCTGCCGGCCGTGCAGTTGAGCGAAGGCCAGGATGTCGACAAGCAGCTGGATCGTTGTCGTGCAGCCGCTCCCGACCTGACCGTCTGCGGTCTGGGCCTCGCCAACCCGCTCGAGGCCGAAGGGCTCTCGACGAAGTGGGCCATCGAACTGGTCTTCTCGCCGATCCAGGGCTTCGATCAGGCCGGGGATCTCGCGGAGCTCTTTGCGCGCCCGCTCCATCGGCGCAGCCGACTGGCGGTCTGACGATGCAACTCACCGTCTGGACCTACGAGGGCCCGCCGCACGTCGGCGCGATGCGCGTGGCCACCGCGATGCGGGACGTCCACTATGTGCTGCACGCCCCCCAGGGTGATACCTACGCGGACCTGCTCTTCACGATGATCGAGCGACGCGGCGCGCGCCCCCCGGTGACCTACACGACGTTTCAGGCGCGCGACCTCGGCGGCGACACCGCGAACCTCTTCCGCCGTGCGTGTGAAGAGGCCGTCGAACGGTTCCAGCCGGGCGCCCTGCTGGTCGGCGCGAGTTGCACCGCCGAACTGATTCAGGATGACCCTGGTGGACTCGCCCGCTCGCTGCACCTCTCGATTCCACTGGTCCCGCTCGAACTCCCGTCCTACCAGAAGAAGGAGAACTGGGGCGCGAGCGAGACCTTCTATCAGTTGGTGCGCACGCTCTGCGCCGGGCAATCCGTCCCGACCCGCCCTGCCCTCGGGGGTCGTCGGGCGCGTGCGAATCTGCTGGGTGCGACCGCGCTGGGCTTCCGCCATCGCGATGACGTCACCGAGGTGACGCGCCTGCTCGAAGTACTCGGCGTGGATGTACACGTGGTGGCGCCGCTCGATGCGTGCGTGGCCGACCTGCGTCGGTTGCCCGAGGCCGACTTCAACGTGGTGATGTACCCTGAGCTCGGCCTCACGACCGCAGCCTGGCTCCAGCGCACGTTCAAGCAGCCGCACACGACCGTCGTCCCGATCGGCGTCGGCGCGACGCGCGACTTCGCCGCTGAGGTGGCCCGTCTGATCGGGACCGACCCGGAGGCGGCGGTGGCGGTGGTGGCGTCACGCCTGCCCTGGTACACGCGTTCGGTGGACTCGACGTACCTCACCGGCAAGCGCGTCTTCATCTTCGGCGATGGCACGCATGTCCTCGCCGCCGCCCGGATCGCCCGCGAGGAATTGGGCTTCGAGGTCGTCGGGATGGGGACCTACTCTCGCGAAATGGCACGTGACGTCCGCCCCGCCGCCGAAGCACTCGGGCTGACCGCCCTCATCAGCGATGACTATCTCGCCGTCGAACAGGCAATCATCGACGCCTCGCCGGAGTTGGTGCTCGGCACGCAGATGGAGCGCCATGTGGCCAAGCGCCTTGGCATCCCCTGCGCAGTGATTTCCGCGCCCGTGCACGTGCAGGACTTCCCTGCGCGCTACTCGCCGCAGATGGGCGCAGAAGGCGCCAACGTCATCTTCGACAGCTGGGTCCATCCGCTCATGATGGGCCTCGAAGAGCACCTGCTCGGGATGTTCCGCGAAGACTTTGAATTTGCCGATGGTGCCTCGCCGTCACATCTCGGACACGGCACCGCGCGCCCTTCGGCCACTGCCGTGCCAGCTGCCCCTGCCGTCGAGACGCCGACCGAGGCGACGCTCGCCCCAGAAGCGCGGCTCCGCACCACCGTCCTCCTCGAGATCGGAAGCGACACCGAGACGGTGGTTCGCTGGTCGCCAGCCGCGGACGCCGAGCTCAAGAAGATTCCCTTTTTCGTGCGCGGCAAGGCACGACGCAACACCGAGCGCTACGCCACCGAGCAGGGAGTCGCCCTGATCGAGGTGGAGACGCTGTACGAAGCCAAAGCCCATTTCGGGCGGTAGGACCCTCACGATGCGGATGACGCTCATCACCCTTGACGCCCATCGGGCCCCCGCATTCGCCGGCGTTCGCCAGCGGATCGCGCAGGCGTTCCCGGGGACGGTCGTCGAGCTGTGCGTGGCCG
>JBBQJU010000064.1:0-11322 GCA_038326215.1 Gemmatimonadales bacterium
ATTGTCACCCGGGCGCGTTCCACCGTAGAAGTCGTTGCCGGGCGAACTGGTCGGCAAATAGATCAGCCCACGCAGCGTGTCGATCGACATCGGCGCCCAAGTGTTCATTTGTCCCGTGCGGCGCGCGGACGCATCGGTCCACCCCCGGCGCGCCGGATCCCCCTTGGCCGGGATCGGATGCCACCGCCACAGCCGAGCCCCGGTTCGCGCATCGAATGCCTGGACGTCACCGGGTGGATCAACCGAAAGGACCCGCTTGTCACTGATGGAACTCCCGACCACGACGATGCCGTTGTAGGTCGCGGGGGGCGAGGTACCGCCGATGTTAGCGCGATCCACTGGCCATTCCAGTGCAGCGGTGAGGTCCACGCGCCCGTGCCGGCCAAACTGCGTGACCAGAGTGCCGGTCGCAGCGTCGAGCGCCACCAGCTCGCCGCGGGTGTTCATGTAGATGCGGCGCTGGCCATCAACCACGCTGGTCGCCACGCCCCGGTGGACGAACCCCGCATGGTCTCCACCCACTCGTCCACCGCGCCATGCCGTTGGGTCCCACATCCAGAAGGGTTCGCCGCTGCTGGCATCGAGTGCCACCACCCGATGAAATGGCGTACTGAGAAAGAGCGTGTCCCCGACCATGAGCGGCGTCGCCTCGAACTTTCCTGGTGCGACAAGCTCGCCGTTGGCCGGATCGCGCATCGGTCGTTCGCCGGTGGTCCACGTCCACGCTGGGCGGAGCCGCCCGACGGTCAGCGTATCGATCTGGTGCGCTGGGGAAAATCTGGTTTGGGCCGCGTCCCCCCCCCATGCAGGCCATTCGATGGGGATGCTCGACCCTGCGGTGGCCTCTGCCACATCGCGGTCGCCACACCCGACGCACAGCACCATCGCCACCATCCAGACCCCCTGCCAACGCAGAGTGGCTCCGTCACGTGGCGGGAGGAAAACGGTCGAATCATCGAGCGTCACGGGCCCTCCTGAGGTGGTCGTGCGCGCTCCGGTGAGAACAACAGTCGGCAGTGGGCGGGAGGCTGTGGCCCAACATACCACCACCACGCCCGCTGCTCGGTCCCGCACTCGTGGACCGACACGCCGACGGTGCGAAGTCCGCGGAACAACGCATTGCGTGCGGCGGGTTGGGCGAAGATCAGGAGGACGTGAATGCCCTGGTCGGCGTGCACCGAGATGCGTTCCGCTTCGGCCTCCCCCCACCCGGAGATCGCAGAGAGGTCTCGGCGGCCGCCGTACTCGATCCGAATTCCGGCCGACCGCCCCATGATTTCCTGTGGGACGGGTCCGTCGACGCGGTCTGGGACGATCGGTGCCAGGGTCCGATGAAGCGGGTTGTGAAACAACGGTCCCCCCGACGAGGCGAGCACGGCGAGGGTGTCGAGTCGGTCGGTGTCCGGGCGGGACCAGTCGGTGGTGGCCACCAGCCAGTGCGGCAAGGCACCGGCCGACAGGTAGACAACATCGGGATGCTGTGCCATGACGCCTTCGATCAGGTCGCGTCCACCGTTCGGGGACTCGCGGCTCACCCCCTCCACTGCGCCGGAGACGGCAAGGGCCAGTACGACCGCGATCGTGCTGTTCCGCCGCCACCGTGCCCCGTCACCGATGGCGGCAAGTGTCGATGCGGCGAGCAGGGCCAGCGATGGGACCGCCCAGAGCGACACGCGGACGCCGACCGCCACCTGATTCGTCAACCACCCTGCTCCGAGCATCGCGAGGGGGCTCGTGATCAGCACCATTACCCGCCAACGTCCTTGCGTCCAGAGCCGTGCCGCACCGATGACCACCAGTGCCACGACGATTGGCCATGCATACCACGGGGGTGCGGTGGTGATCATACGGGCGATCTGGGTCAGTAGGTCGCCGACTCGCCCCTGGAGCCCCGGGGAGCCGAGATTCGCCATCGCGTCGAACCAGAAGGCCTGCATCGTGGAATTGCGCGTGGCCGGGCGATAGCTCACTAGCCAGACGGGAAGGAATGCCAGAAGCCAGACGGCACCAACGGCGACGGTTGTGGCGGCCATCCCACGATGCCGTTGACAGGCGGCGACAGCGAGCAGCACCACGCCGATTCCGGCGAGCACCAGGATCGCGGGGAGGGAGCACAGCGTCCCGAGCACGCCGAGGAGCGCGAGCCGACACCACTGCGCACGGCGGCTGGATGTGGTTGGGGACGCAATCACGGCCCAGGCCGATCCCAGGAGCGTGGTCGCCACGAGCGCGTCGAGCCCGTACGGCTTCGCCTCGTTGGCATGGTAGATCAAGGCGGCGTTGGTCGCCACGAGTACCGTCGCGATCAGCGCGGCCTGTGCACCCACCCACGGACGCGCTACGCGCCAGACCACCCATGGCGTCGCGATCCCCGCCACCAGTGCCGGAGCGCGGAGGACCCACTCATGCATGCCAAAGGTCCGCACCAACAGACTCTCAACGGCCAACCAGCCGATTGGCGCGACCTGATCCCAGTCGAGTGGGGAAAGGAAGCCGGTGAAGTCGCGGCGGCCGATGTTGATGGCGACCATCGCCTCATCGATCCAGAGTGGACGGCGCTGGAGGAACACCACCACCCGGAGGAGCGCGCCGACAACGATGGCCCCGAGGGCCAACTGCTCGAGTCGCCTTGGCGGTCGGTGCGGGCGCGGCGTGGCGGGTCGCTCAGCGAAATGAGTCATGGGATTTTCGGCAAGACCTGCAAGGGATGCGCCATGGGGATGGCGAGGCCTGCGTTTCGATCGACGCGCCGGTGACCCACCGTCGCATCCTGGACGCGGTGGAGGCGGCAGGGCAGGAGCCCTACCTCATCGTGGGAGCGATGTCCGGGGGATGATCGCGTCGCGGCCGAGCGCCGCGAGATCCTCGTGCCCGTACCCCTGGGCAATCAGAGTATCCATGCGCGCCGCGATCCCCGGCAACGAGGTGAGCGGCCCGTCGCCTGCCGTTTCCAGCATCAACTGCATGTCCTTCCGCGCCATCGTCAGTTCGAATCCCGGCGCATACTTCGCCTCCGCCATCGACTTTCCGCGACCCGCCACGATGTTGGCCGCGTTGAAGTATTCCTGCAGCTTGGCGAGGACATCAACCGGTGCCACATCACCGCCGCGCGCTACCGTGTAGGTGTCGGCCATCAGCGCGGTGATGCCGAGGATGAGTGCGTTGCCGCAGAGTTTGTAGACGGCGGCGAGGTCAGGCCGCTCGCCGAAGTAGTCGACCTTGGTGGCCTGCACGGCAAGTGCCGGCGCCACCGCATCGTAGAGCGCCTTCGGCCCCGACACCATGATGGTGCCGATCGACTGTCGCGCAGCGGCCGGGCCGATGAACACGGGGCAATGCAGGTAGTGCACTCCCTCGGCATTGAGTCGCAACGCACGCTCCGCCGTCCGCGCCGGCAGCGTGGTCGAGTGGTCAATGATGATTGCCGTAGCAGAGAGCCCGGGACGCAACGCGGCGATCACCGCCTCGACCACCGCATCGTCCGACAGCACCAGATGCACCCGCTCGGCCCCCTGTACCGCCTCGGCGGGCGTCGCGGCCACCATCGCCCCGAATGCTGCCAACGCCTCGGCCTTCGCCGCGGTGCGGTTCCAGACCGTCACCTGATCCCCGCGCAGCAGGGCTGCTTCGACGAAGCCGCTGCCGAGGAGTCCGGTGCCGAGGTATGCGATGTGATGCATTGTGACTCCCTTGGTGGTCGACAATCGTCGGTTGTCAGTCGGTCGTAGGGGTTGGCCAGACCGTATCTCCTCAATGTAGACCAAGGCTGTCAGGGGCCGCCCGGGCCGCTCGACGGCACCCGATTTGACGGATTCGTACTTCGGCGTATATTCGGTCATCCAAGCCGAACAAACACCGAAAATCGAGGCACCTATGACCCTCCCCCTCCCCCTCACCCTCGCCACGGTCGCCCGGGGCGCGCTGGCGCCCACCACCTTCCAGCCCCAGCCAGCATCCACGGCCGGCCCAGCAGCACCGAGTGCACACCCCAGCTGCCCCGAGTGCCGCGGGCCGGTCGCGCGGAGCGCCCGCTGTCAGACCTGTGTGGCGTGTGGGTGGAGTCGATGTGTCTGATGTGCGTCGACGGACCCCGCATCACTCACACTCATGACGCACGCCCCGGTGTCCAGCCACTTCGCCCCGATCGGCACCCGCGGCTCCACGACCCGCTACCTCGCCCTTGGCGCGCGCGGCATCCTGAACCCGCCCTCCGCCACCGGGATGCGATTCTGGTCGCTGAATCCGTATGTCGGCTGTGAATTCGGCTGCGCCTACTGTTACGCCCGCGAAACGCATCGCTGGACCATCGACCGTGCGGCGAACCAGCGGCCACCGCTCCCCACAGCGCGCGAAGCGGCTTCGCTTCCCTCGGCACAGGCCTTCGAGCGTCGCATCCTGGTGAAGGAGGAGGCCGCCGCCCTGCTGAGGCGCGACCTCCGACCGGAGCGGCTCGATGGGCTGCCGATCGTGATCGGCTCAGCCACCGATCCGTATCAACCCGCCGAGCGACGATTCAAACTGACCCGCGCATTGCTCGATGTCTTTACCGAGCATCGGGGCCTGCACCTTGTCATCATCACCAAGTCGACGCTGGTAGCGCGTGACGCGACGCTGCTGGCGGAGCTTGCCACCCGCCACCACGTCTCAGTGCACATCTCGCTTGCCGCCCTCGACGCCGCGCTCCTCCGGCAGCTCGAACCGAAGACGCCAACACCGAAGGCACGCCTGATGGCAATGCGCCGACTCGCGGACGCCGGCGTCCCGGTCGGCCTGCTGATCGCGCCGATCCTCCCGGGCCTGACCGACGACAACGTCACCTTGGAGACACTGCTCGCCGCGGCGCGCCACGCGGGCGCACAGTGGGCTGGCGGTGGTCCGCTGCGCCTCGGCCCGTCCACGCGGCACACGCTTTTTCCGTGGCTGCTGCGCCATCGCCCATTGCTCGCGCACCGCTACCGCCAACACTACGGCGATCGCCGCGGCGTGACGAAGCAGTACGCTGACGCCCTCGACGCGCGCCTGCGGACGCTGATGGACGGCCTCGGTTTCGATCCGCGCGAAGGAATGCGCCGCGAGGAGGAGTTGCGGACACCACGGACCGCGGGACAGTTGGGATTGTTTGAGGAGTCAATGGTGACCGGTGAACGGTGAAACGCAAAAGGTGACACGGTGCCCCGACGTGGGGTCACGTGTCACCTTCCACCTATCGACCATCGATCATCGATCATCGCTTACCGCCGCGTGCAGATCCCATCCAGCGCCGGCCGCTTGCTCACATTCCCCACCGCCACCGCGACGTCGCGGATCAGGTTGGCAATCCGCGAGTAGTGCGGATAGTCGATGTATTGCGGCTCATCGGTGACCTGGTGATAGTCGCCATGCAGCCCGGTAAAGAAGAAGGTGATCGGGATGCACTTCTCGGCGTAGCGCGCATGGTCGCTGCGGCCGTAGAGATTGTTGTAGCCTGGCCACTTGGTGACGCCGTTGACCAACGTACCGAGCGTCGGGTCATCAAAACGATCGTCGAGGACCAGCTTGCTGGCGCTGGTCTTGTTGGTGTTGTAGACCAGATCACCGAATTCCTTCGAGAGCCGGTAGGCGCCCAGGATACCGGTGTAGGTATCACCACCGCCGATGACGTCTTCGGCCCGGCCGCGGCCGATCATGTCGATGTTGATGTGCGCCGCGATCGAGTCGACCGGCACCGTCGGGTTCGACGAGAAGGCGCGCGAACCGAACATCCCCGCCTCTTCCGCGGCGTGCCAGACGAAGACCATCGAGCGCTTCGGCTTGACCTTCATCGCCTGGATGTTCTCGGCGATCTCGAGCAGCGCCATCGAGCCCGAGCCGTCATCGTCCGCGCCGTTGTTGATCGAGTCGGCGCGTGCCGGGCGGATCTTGCGGAGCGAATCGATGTTGACCTTCGGGAGCGACGACGCCTGATCGGGGGTCAACGGCAGGAGGTCGCCACTCGCCATCGAAGCGCGAAGCCGGATCTGCGCGGCGAGGCGGAGCGAGTCATGATCAACGCCGCCCTGGCGATAGCCGACATGGTCGTTGTGCGCCCCGATGACGATGTACTGGTTCTTCAGCTTGGGGTCGGAGCCGGGGACGATCGCCACGACGTTGCGGCCATAGTCCGTCCACTTTTCGGAGAAGTCGAGCTTCGCCGACACTGTGGCGCCCGTGGTGCCGAGCGGCAACCCCGCCAGCACCTTGCCCCCAAGCAGCTTCTCGGCGGTTGCGATCGTCACGCGAATGTTTGCGGCCGGTGCATCGGTGCTCGCCGCGGGCGCACCACCCGCGCCGCCGCGGCCACCAGCACCACCCGCCCCGCGACCACCCGCCGCAGCACCGGCACCGGCCCGACCTGCACGCGCCATCGAGTCCGCGCGCGCGACCGAGTCGTTCCAGGCGCGGATCGTCGCCGGCGTCATGCCAGCCGGCAGCATACCGCCGATTACCTTGTCGCCGCGCACCACGCCGAGCTGTCCCCTGGTGTTGACGATCACGTCACCAGCCACCACGGTCGTCTTCGCATCGGCCGCGGAATAGACCGCCGCCGGTTCGTTGATCATCGCCCGGGCCGCTGGCGAGAGCGGATCGAGGTCGGCGGTGATCACCGCGACGGCACCGGCAAAGCGCGCGTTGCCACCGGCCGCCCCGCCGCCGAAGCCGCCGCGCCCACCCGCACCACCAGGTCCGCCACCAATCGGCGTTGCCGCGGACGGGCGGGCCGCGGCGAGCACGACCACCTTGCCAGCGGCCTGCGCCGCACTGATCTGCTGCATCGTGTCACCGGCCACCCCGCCGTAAATCACGGCCACATTCTCGATCGGCTTCGGCGCCCGAGTACCAGGGACCGGCGCGTAGTCGACGCCGAATCGGAGTGCCGAACCACCAACCATCATCGCCGACTGCTCGGTGAACTTCCGCTGCATGTACGGCAGCACCTGGAAGTACGTGCCGTTCTCACCGGCCGCCTTGATCCCGAGGCGCTTGAGCTCGCCCGCGATGTAGTTGGTCCCCTGCATGTTGCCCGGACGTCCGACCTGACGGCCCATCATCGAGTCGTCGGCGAAGATGTAGAGCCGCGTCATCAGGTCAGCGGGCGAGATCGCCGCCGCCGTCGGCTGCGGCGCGTGCTTTTCCGGGTAGCCGTATTGGTTGACGGGGGCCTGCGCGGAGAGCGCGGCAGGAACGAGCAGGAACGCCAGCGAAGGCGCCGACCAACGTGTAATGGACACGCGAGTGCTCCAGTGAGAACGAGGAATCATCTGCAGGGGTACTATCTAGTGATACGGCTCATCCTCAGCTGGCGTTGATCGCATCGGTCGTCCGCGCGGCCACGATCCCCTTCGCCTCGTCCACCGACGAGAGGATCACCCCGCCAATGACGAAGAAGAGGATGACCGTCGCGACACCGGCCCGTTGCGTGCCGAACTGCGTGGTGGCCAGCCCGAGGAGGAGCGGGCCCATGAATGCCGTCGCCTTCCCCGAGAAGGCGAAGAAGCCGAAGAATTCCGATTGGTGCTTGATCGGGACAAAGCGCGCCATCAGTGAGCGCGAGGCCGACTGGTTCGGCCCGACGAAGATGCCGATCAGGATGCCGGCGACCCAGAACCAGCCGCGCGTCGGGGCCCACACGGCCAGCGCCGTCGCGATGGTGAGCGCGACCAGCGACCAGAGCACCGTCTTCTTCCCGCCGATCTTGTCGTCCACGAAGCCAAAGAGGAAGGCACCGAGTCCGGAAGCGACGTTGAGCGCCACCCCGAAGAGGATCACGTCGGCGAACGTCATGCCGAAGGTCCCGGCCGCATAGATCCCGCCGAACGCGAACACTGTCACCAATCCATCGTTGAAGATCAACCGCGCCACCAGGAAGCGGACAATTTCCTTGTAGCGTGCGATGTCGCGGGCCGTCTGCCCCAGCTCGGCGATCGCCGCGCGCAGCGAAATCGTCGCGTTGGGAATCCGCTTCTCCGGCACATTGAGAAAGATCGGAATCGAGAAGACGAGGAACCACGCGGCGGCAAGGAGGCTGGTGGCGCGAATGTTCCACCCGGCTTCCTTGCTCATTCCGAACCAGGGTACCTCCGGCTGCACGAAGCCGACCAGCGCGATGCCGAGACAGACCAGGCCGCCGACATAGCCCAGGCCCCAGCCGTATCCGGAAACGCGACCAATCCGCTCCGATGACGCAATCGTCGGCAGGAAGGCGTTGTAGAAGACGTTGCCCGATTCGAACGCGACCTCGGCGACGATGAAGAGCGCCAGCGCGATCATCCCGGCGTTCGGCATCCCCGGCGCGACGAAGGCGAGCGCCACTGTCGCGACGATGGAGATCGCCGTGGCGAGCGCGAGGAATCGCTTGCGTGCCCCGCTCCGGTCAGCGGCCGCCCCAAGCAGCGGCGAGATCAGCGCGGTCAGCAGCGCGCTCACCGCCACGGCCCGCGACCACCACGCCGTGCCGGTGACTTCATCCGGTGCCATCGCCTTGGTGAAGTAGGTGGCATAGATGAAGGTCACTACCAGCGTGGTGAACGCCGAGTTGGCCCAGTCATAGAGGGCCCAGGACCAGATCACCTTGGGCGAATCCTGGCCGTTCGGCGTGGCCACCGTGGCTGCGGTCATCGGGCACCTCGCGGGGGATGCTGCGTGAAGAGGTCGTCGAGTCGGCGACCGAGTTCATGTTGTGTCTGGCGGAGTGATGCTACCAATCTACGGCGGGACCGGAGCAGGGCCCAGCGACGCACATCGGCCCAGGCCCCGTACCAGCGCTCGCGCACCAGCAGGCCGGCGAGACCGATGACCGGCACCAGCAGTACCGTCACCCCCGCGAGCCACCAGCCGAGCCACAGCCCAACCACGACCGCCAGCGCGACCACCCAGACCGTGTAGAGTGCCGCGCCGATCAACAGCTTCCAGCTCGAGCGCGTGTCGCGCTCCAGCGTGAATCGGTCGACGACCACGCCGGTGAGTTGGTACGGCACCACGAACAGCAGCCAGCCCACGGCCGCTACCGCGACCCATGGCGGCAACAGCAGCGGAATCCGGAGCGTGGCCCACCCCACCGCCGTGCGGCCCGTCGTGTCGAGTGCGAGGTCCGCTGGGCGCAGCCCGAGTCGCGTGAGTCGGCGGACATGCGCGCTCACCTCGCCGGCGAGCACGTCCCGCTCCGGGTCGGGGGCGGCCCGCACCTCCGCCAGAATGCGCGTCGTCTCGGCCAGCCGCGCGATCCGCGCCACCGGCTCCGGCGCGGCCTGTCGCTCTGCCTCCCAGATCTCCATCGCACCATCGACCAGCGGCGCGTCCTCCCACTGCGCGAGGTTGAGCGTCTGCTGCCGGATCGCCGCGTCGATCCGCTCGGTCAGCACCCGAACGGCATCGGCATCGCGCACGCCACGCGCCGCGAGGTCGTCCCACACGATCGGCTCCCCCACGAGCGCGAGCCCGTCGGAGCGGAAGATCTCCTTCTCGCGGAAGACCAGTCCCACGGCGATGATCGGAAAGGCACCGCCGACCAGCGGCGCCGCGCCGAGGGCGATGCGCGCCGCACCAGTCTTGAGCGGCGTGATCGACGGCTCGCTGTGCGAAATCCCCTCGGGAAAGAGCCCGACCGCATCGCCCGCCGCGAGCGCGCCATGCACCGCGTCGAACATCGAGGCGTTGCGCGCCAGCTTCGTCGGATCATCGCTGGCGCGGTAGACCGGAATCGCCCGCCCGAGCTTCACCAACCAGGCCGTCTTCGGATCGTCCCAGAGCGGCGCCTTCGCCAGAAAGCGCACCGGTCGCCGTGCCGCCGTCAGCACCACCATCGGGTCGAGCAGCGAGTTGGGATGGTTGGCCACCAGCAGCACCGGCCCCTGCGCGGGGACCGTCCCCCCGGCAAGACGCAGGCGGTAGAAGGTGGTGACGAGGAGGCGGGCGAGGATTGAGATGATGAGTCCGATCGGATGCCTGAGACGGATGAGCGATGATCGACCATCGATCATCGATGGATCTTCCCGTACGGTCAACCCGCCGCGCACAAGCCATCGACCATCGATCATCGACCATCGACCATCGATCATCGACTTTCGGTGTATATTCGGGTATTCGCCATGCGCACCATCCTCTTTGTCGATCCGCCCGCCTTCTGCACCACCCTCGAGGTGCTCCGCGACCCGCAGTTGCGGCGGCGGCCGATCGCCATTGCGCCGCTGGCGGCCGATCGGGCGGTCATCCTGGCGGTCAGCGCCGAGGCGCGGCTGGCCGGGGTGGCGCGGGGGATGGCGGTGGCGCTGGCGCGGCGCATCTGCCCCGACCTGATCGTCCGGCCGCCCACCCCGGGCCGTTACGCCAAGGCGCACGCCGCGCTCCACGCCATCCTCGCCGAGGTGGCGCCGGTGATCGAGCCGCGTGGGTGGGGGCATGCCTATCTCGACCTCACCGGCACCGAGCGGCTCTTCGGCCCCGCCATCGAGGTAGCGCGTCGGCTCGAGCGCACGGTGCGCGAGCGGCTCTCCCTGCCGCTGGCGGTCGGCGTGGCGATCAACAAGTTGGTGAGCGAGAGTGCGGCCACCGTCGTGAAGCGCGAGGCCGGTGCCGACATCTGGGCGGTAGCGGCGGGCTACGAGGCGGCATTCCTCGCGCCGGAACCGGTGCATCTGCTGCCGGAAGTGCCGGAACTGGTGCGTCGACGGCTCGACGACTATCACCTCGAGCGGATCGGGGAAGTCGCGTCGATCGGCGAGACGCCGCTGCGCGTGGCATTCGGTGCGGCCGGCGGAACGCTGCATCGACACGCGCACGGCATCGACCCACGGCCCGTGCTGTCGCCCGAGGTGCAGGCCTCGCTCCGGCTCACCCACGAACTCGCCACCGACACCAACGACCGTCAGGCGCTTGCCGCCATCCTCCGTCCACTCGCGGAGGAGATCGGTCGACGGTTGCGTGCCCGTCGGTTGATGGCCGGACGCCTGGTGGTCACCGTGCGCCATGCCGACGACACCACCGCCGAGCGTGCCGTCGGGGTCAGCGCCTCACCGCTCGACAGCGACCTCTGGCGTGCCGCCTGCCGCGCGCTCGACGCCGCGCTCACGCGACGCATCGCCGTGCGCAGCCTCGTCCTCACGGCGACGGGACTGCACGATGGCGGCGGGCAACTGGAACTGTGGCCGAGCGAGGAACTCTGCGCCGCCCCGAAGGCAGCGGCGTTGCAACGGGCGATGCAGACGTCCAGTTACGAGCTTCGGCCCCCGGTGGAAGTTCGAGCCAGAGGTGCCGGCCGCCACTTGGTGTTAGTGCTTCGGGTGTCTCATTGTCGATGTCGAACGTACG
>JBBQJU010000065.1:0-11273 GCA_038326215.1 Gemmatimonadales bacterium
ATGCCACGGGCGCGCGCCTTCGGGTGATGATCGCGGATCGTGCTGCGCCGACCGTCGCGCATGCGATCGTGATGACCCCTCCCGCAGCCGAAGCATCTCCCCGGGGTGAAGCGACTGCTGCCGTGGCCGACGCGGACACACGCGACGCCGAGACCACCGAAGCGACATCCCCACGCCATGAGCAGAGTGCGCCGGCCCATTCGACCAGCGCGGCGACACGGTCGGTGAGCGACCTCACCACCGTCACGGCCGCACCGGCGCCGTCGACGTGGCAGGGCGCGCTGCAGTCGCACGCGAGCGCGCCGCGTCAGGCGGCCCCTGATGCCGCGCCGCCCGCCGAGGCGCCGCCCGCTGCGACGGTGCCGTCGCCCGAACGTGCGGCCGGTGCAGTGGGCGGTCGGCCATCGGGTGCCGCGGCGAGCACGGCCGCCGGTGTCTTGGCGGCCATGCACGCCGCGCATCTGTCGTCCGCCGATGCGGCGCCGAAGGGTGCGCCGTCAGCTCCACCCGCCGCCCCGTTCGTCGCGGCGCTGGTGCAACCGTCGGTGCCGATGCCGAGCTCGGAGCCACCGATCGATGGCGTGGTGACCAGCGCGACGATGGCCGGGCCAGCGAGTGCCGAGCCGACGCCGCTCCCGACGCCACCGCGCGTCGTCGTGACCGCGCCGCCCGCATTCACGGGGAGCGGGCAGGATCTGGCCGGCGATCGGCGGCAGGAGACTCCGGGGGAGGAGCGTACTCCCCGTGCTCCGACCGTCACCGACATGCTCGACGCCCCGTTGCGCAGTGGGCCGCCATCGCTGCCGACTGATGCCGGCGCCGCGATGCCGAGGCTGGCGGAGGCGACCACGCCGACGGTCGAGGTGCGGCGCTCGACAGAGCTGCCCGCCGCGCCGCCATCGCCCACCTCGCAGGTGACGGTCGAGCTGGACGCCGAACGGACCGGCGCGCAGCGGGTGCGGGTGGCCGTGCGTGGCGACGTGGTCCACGCGACGGTCGTGACCGATCGCGGCGGTGTCGAGGCGATGCGGCCACAACTCGACGACCTGCGGCATGCACTCGAGGGGCAAGGCTTCCGCGAGGCGCATGTGCAACTCCGTGTCAGCGGCGATGGGGCCTCGGGTCTGGCGAGTGGTGCGACGGCGGATCTACGACTGCGGAGTGATACGACGTCGCGTACGGCGGATGGATCGACCACCGAGCAGCAACCTCGCGGCCGGCAACGCGGCCAGGAGCAGGACCCGCCGCCGGGCGGTCAACCACCATTCGAGGAGGAGGTCCTGTGACGACTCCTGTCACCAGTACCGGGACGGCGGCCGCGAAGTCGGCCGAGACGAGCAGCCTGGCCGGAAAGGCCGTGCTCGGCAAGGACGACTTCCTGCGCATCCTGGTCACGCAACTGCGCAACCAGGATCCCCTGAATCCGATGGAAGGGACCGAGTTCGCCACCCAGTTGGCCCAGTTCTCCTCCGTGGAGCAATTGATCCAGATGAGTGAGGCGATGACCGCCTCCACGGCCGCGACCACCGAACTCAAGGTCACCGCGCAGACCACGCTCGGTGCCACGATGGTGGGGCGCGACGTGCTGCTTGAGGGGTCGAAGGTCACGGTCGATGGGGAGCATCCGAGCCGGGTCACCTTCGACCTCGGCAGCAACGCCGCCAATGTCACGGTCCGCATCCTCGATGCGAAGGGCAAGGCCGTCGTCACCCAGGATGTCGGGGCGCTGGGCGCCGGCCGTCGCACCGTGACCCTCGACACCGGGAAGCTCGCCGAGGGGACCTACAGCTACGATATCGTCGCCAAGGATGCGGCAGCAAAGGCAGTCACCGCCGGCACGTTCACCCGCGGTCGGGTCGACGGCATGGCCTTCAGCGGGGGGACCATCTCCCTGCGCGTGAACGGGACGCTCGTCCCGATGCTCGATGTCATCGAAGTGCTGGCTGCCCCGAGCGCAGCCGCGAGCGTTCCCACACCCCAGGAGCCCACCACCCCATGATGCGATCCCTCTTCGCCGGCGTGTCCGGTCTGCGGAATCACCAGACCCGACTTGACGTCATCGGCAACAACATCGCCAACGTCAACACGGTGGCCTTCAAGGCCTCGCGCGTCACGTTCAAGGAAGCCTTCGCCCAGCTGTTGCAGGGAGCGTCACGCCCGCCCGGTGACCTTGGCGGCGTCAACCCGATCCAGATCGGCTCGGGGATGAACATCGGCTCGATCGACCAGCTCTTCACGCAGGGCACGCTGGAGTCGACCGGCCAGAATACCGACCTCGCCATCCAGGGCGACTCGTTCTTCGTGGTGGGGAACGGCGCGCGCCGCTTCTACACCCGTGCCGGTGCCTTCCAGCTCGATGCGGATGGCCGGATGATCGCGCCGACGAACGGCTTCGTGGTGCAGGGCATCAACGCCAACTCGGCGGGCGTGTTCTCGTCGTCGTCGTCGGTCACCGACATCATCCTGCCGCTCGGTCAGATCACGCCGGCCAACATCACGACCGTGGCGCAGATGCGTGGCAACCTCAACGCCTCCGCCGCGATCGGCGATACCCACGGCATGGGGGTCGCGGTGTACGATGGCGTCGGCACCCCGCACCAGCTGGACATTACCTTCACGAATACCGGTCCGGGCGCCTGGGACTGGAGCGTCACCAGCACCACGGCCACGCTGCCGCTGACGAGCGGGACCGCCACGTTCGGCACCTCCGGTGAACTGCTCACCTTCACCTATCCCGGCGGCGGCGCGAATCTGACGATCACGCCCACCGGCGCAGGCGCCCCATTCGACATCACCTTCGACTCGGGCACGATCGGCGATGTCGACGGGCTGGCGGGCTTCTCGAATGCCTCGAACGCCGTGATCCGCTCGCAGGACGGCTATCAGTCGGGTGACCTCGAGTCGATCGCGATCGACAAGAACGGGGTGGTGACCGGTTTCTTCACGAACGGCGTGACCCAGGCGTTGGCGCAGATCGCCCTCGCCCGCTTCAACAACCCCTCCGGTCTGCTCCGGCAGGGTGACAACATGTTCACCGAGTCGGCCAACTCCGGCCTGCCGGTGCTCGGCTTCGCCGGTACCAGCGACACCTCGAGCATCACCCCGGGCGCGCTCGAAAACTCCAACGTCGACCTGTCGCAGGAGTTCACCTCGATGATCATCACCCAGCGTGGCTTCCAGGCCAACGCCCGGGTAATCACCACCTCGGACGAGATGCTGCAGGAGCTGGTGAACCTCAAGCGGTAAGCGCCATCGGCACGGTGGACGAGGGCGATTCCGGCGGCAGGCAGGCCGGGGTCGCCCTCGTGGCGTGTCCGGCAACTCTCGCCGCCCCGGCGGCAGTCTCTTCCCGTCCGGGGCCGGGCATCCGCCGAGTCCCCCCGGAGTCCCCTGCCCAAGTCGTTGCCATCACGCGAGATACGCCGCGCCAAAACGCATGGCACTGCCGTTGCCATAGATCGCGCGCGGCAGCCCGTGTCCCCGTGAGGAGTCCCCGATGGCCGATCCGATCGCCGAAGACATTCCCGCCGCCCCGGGCGGCAAACTCCCGATCATCGCCGCCGCCGGCGCGCTCCTGGTCGGCGTGGCGGCGGGGATGTTCGTGATCGCGCCGCGGCTCCCCGGCGCCGCACCAGCCTCGGCGGCGGCGAGCGCCGGAGAGGGGAAGGAAGGCGCCGTGCAGAAGAAGGTCCTCTTCGAACTCCAGAACGTGATCGTCAATCCGGCCGGTTCGCAGGGGCAGCGCTTCATCGTCGCGACGGTGGCCTTCGAGGTCGCCTCGGAGGAGATCCGCAATGTCCTGCACGAATCCGAGACGCAGATCCGCGATGCGGTGACCGGCGTGCTCGAGAAGCGGACGGTGGATGAGCTGCTCGCGCCCGGTGCCCGCGATTCCCTGCGGAGTGCATTCGCCGGTGCCGTGAAGCCGTACCTCAAGGGCGAGAAGGTCCAGGTCTTCATTCCGCAGTTCCTGGTGCAGTAGGTGGCGACCCCCGATCCGCTCTCGCAGCAGGACGTCGATTCGCTCCTCAAGGGTGCGACTCGTCCTGCCCCGGCGACCGAGGTGGTACCCTACAACTTCCGCCGGCCGCCGCGGATCTCCCGCGAGCGGCAGGGGGCGCTCGACGCCATGCACGAGCGGCTGGCGAGCGGGCTCCAGGGCGTCCTCTCCTCCCGACTCCGTCGCACCGTCGACGTCGGCGTCGTGAGCGTGGTGCAGGCGACCTTCGGCGAGTTCCTCCTGGCCTTGAGTACGCCGTGCGCGACCTACCTGGTCGAGCTTGGCGACGAGCGCAGCTCCAACGCGGTGGTGGACTTCGATCCTGAACTCGCCGCCTTCCTGGTCGATCGCCTCTTCGGCGGCACCGGCGAGGCGCCTGGGCCGCGTCGCGCACTGACCGCACTGGAGCAGGGCGTGCTTGGCGACCTCACCGACCGACTCCTCGGGCAGTTGCAGGCGGCGTACGACGAGACGGTCCCGATTGCGCCACGGCGGAGCGGCTTCGAGTCGGTGGCCGACTCGCTGCACGTCGCCGGTCGGGAGGACAACGTCCTGATCGTGATTCTCGAGGTGAAGGGCGGGCCCAGCACCGGCTATCTCACGCTCTGCCTGCTGCTCACCGCCTTCGAACGCTTCCTGCAGGAGAAGACGGGACCGCAGTTGCAGGCGCCGCGCGGCCGCCCCGAGGACATTGCCCAGGCGCGCCACCTGATCGATGGGCATGTCCGCTCGGCCGGTGTGCCGGTCTCGGTGCGACTCCCCGAGTTCCGTCTCTCGGCGCTTGATGTCGCGTTGCTTCGCGAAGGCCAGCTGCTCGAGACCGGTCAGTCGGCTTCGGGCGAAGTCGAACTGCACGTCAACGGTCGCCGTCTCGCCCTCGGGCACCTCGGTCGCCAGCAGGGCTTCGTCGGCCTGCGCATTACCGGGTGGACGCCAACCACCGAACCCCTCCCCGCCACTCGACCCTCTCGCAGGAAGCGTCCCGGATGACCGGACCAGTCACGCCGTCCCCTTCGCCCGCCGCCCTCGACGAACTCGGCCTCGGCTCCGCGGCCGCGGGCGGGGCCAAACTCGAATCGCTGCTCGACATGATGCTGCCGGTCGCGATTGAATTCGGTCGCACCAGCATGGCGATCCAGGAAGTCCTCGACCTCGGCCCCGGCTCGGTCATTCAGCTCGACCGCATGGTCGGCGAGCCGGTTGACATCTTCGTCAGTGATCGTCGTCTCGCCGAAGGCGAGGTCGTGGTGGTGGGCGAGCACTTCGGCGTGCGGATCACGCGGGTGCTCTCCTTGCCGCGCGACTCGGTCCCGCGGACCGGAGGGCGGTAAGGGGTGTACGGCGCCCTTGCTGCCCTCTTCGTCACCGCAGGGGTGATGATCCTGGCGCTCAAGCTGCTCGGTCGGCTGCAGGGGGTCGCCCCGCGCGGCGAGCAGAGCGGCGCGCTGCAGATCCTTGACCGCGTCGCGACGGGTCCGCGACAGGGCGTCGTGCTGCTGCGCGCCGCCGGTCGGGTCCTCATTGTCGGCGTGGGCGAGGGCCACACTCTGCTGGGCGAGTTGGGCCCCGAGGACGCCGAGGCGTTGCTCGCCCGGCGCGAGCGGTCGTCGGTGGCACGCACCGAGGGCTCGCCGTTCCGGGCGGCGCTGTCGCGCTTTGGGTTGATGGCGGCTCTGGTCCTGCTCCCGGCGATGGCGTCGGCCCAGACCATCACGGTGCCGCAACCCCCGCCGGCTGCCCGGGTCGGTGCCACGGCCACGAAGGCACCGACGGTGAAGGCGCCAACCCCGCCGACGATGGATGTGCGGGTCGGTGATGGCAGCGAACAGCTCCGCCTGACCGGGGCGGTCGGCGTGGTCGTGCTGATGGGCGCGCTGACCCTCCTCCCCGCCGTCTTCATGCTGATGACCGGCTTCACCCGCATCCTGATCGTGCTCTCCTTCCTGCGCTCGGCGCTCGGGACCCAGGGTGCGCCCCCGACACAATTGCTCGTGGCGATCGCGATCATCCTCACCGGCGTCGTGATGCAGCCGACATTGACGGAAGCGAATCGGGACGCGCTGCAGCCCTATCTCCGCGGGGAGATCGGGCAGGTGCAGGCCTACGAGGCGGCGATCGTGCCGATGCGCCGCTTCATGCTGGCGAACACCCGGGACAAGGACCTCGGTGTCTTCGCCGAGCTCAGCGCGGTGCCCGACTCCGTCGCGGTCGAGGATCTTCCGACCGCCACGGTCATGTCGGCCTTCGTGACCAGCGAACTGCGGACCGCCTTCCAGATGGGGTTCATCATCTTCCTGCCGTTTCTCGTCATCGACCTGATCGTCGCGTCGGTCCTGATGAGCATGGGGATGTTCATGTTGCCCCCGGTGCTGGTCTCGTTGCCGTTCAAGCTGCTGCTCTTCGTCCTCGCCGACGGCTGGACGCTGGTGATGCAGAATCTTGTCGCCTCGTTCCGGCCGGCGTGACATGACCCCGCTGATCGCCGCCGATCTGCTGCAGCGCTCGCTCACCGTGGTGCTCACTGTGGGTGGCCCGCTGCTGCTTGCGGCGCTCATCGTTGGCGTGGTGATCTCGCTGATGCAGGCGGTGACCCAGGTGCAGGAGCAGAGCCTCACCTTCATCCCGAAGTTGGTGGTCGTCGCGGTGGTGTTCGTCGTGGCACTGCCCTGGATGCTCCGGGCGATGGTCGAGTTCACCGTCGGCATGTTGCAGTCGCTCCCGCAGGCGGCCCGGTGAACTCCCTCACCCTCATCGACGCCCTGCAGCCGATCAACTGGCCGAACTTCGCCTTCGTCAGCGCGCGCGTGGCCGGCCTGATGACGGTCGCCCCGCTCTGGGCGATGACCGTCGTGCCTGCGCGGTTGCGCGGGGCGATCGCGGTCGTGCTCTCGCTCGCCCTGTTGCCGCTGGTGAAACCGGTGGAGTGGCCCATCGACGGTCCCTCGCTGGTCGTCCCTCTCGCCGCCGAGTTGCTGCTCGGGCTCGCCATCGGACTGGCGGCGGCCTGCTTTCTCTACGCGGTCGCGGTAGGAGCGGAAGTCATCTCGCTGCAGATGGGCCTCTCCCTCGGCGCGGCGATCGGCGGAATGACCAACATCGGGTCGCCTGGTATCGGGCAGCTGGAAGGACAGTTCGTGCTCGCCATCTACGTGGCCGTCGGCGGACACCTGACGCTGCTGACCGGCCTCGCGCGGTCGCTGCTGGTCATTCCGCCGGGCTCGGCGATCAATCTCGCCGAGGGCGGGCGCTACATGGTGGCCCTCGGCAGTGGGGTATTCTCGACCGCCGTGCAAGTGGCCGCCCCGATGATGGTCGCGCTGCTGGTGACCAACCTCGCGCTCGCCGTGGTCAATCGGGCGGTGCCGCAGTTGAACACGATGATGGTGGCCGTGCCCGTCACCGTCGCGGTCGGGCTGATCGCCATCGGGGCCACCCTCCCGTTGACGACGGGCTTCGTGGCGGGATGGGCCAATGGTCTCGGCCGCAGCACCGACGCGGTGGTACAGTCCTTCGTGCCGGCGGGACCGTAGCCATGGCCGAAGATCAGGCGCAGGAGAAGAGTGAACTTCCGACCCAACGCCGGCTCGAGCAGGCGATGGACGAAGGGCGCGTCCCGAAGAGTCAGGAGCTGTCCGCGGCGATCGTGTTGCTGGCCGGCGCGACGGCTCTCGCGGCGTTCGGGGGGAGTGCCCTCGGGGAAGGATCGTTCAGCATCTTGCGCCGGACGACCGCGGCACTGTCGGGCCCCGAGATGACGGAGGCGGGGGCGGCGGCCCTGCTGCGCGGCCTCGCCCAGACCACGCTCACGGCGATGCTGCCGTTTCTGGCGGCCGTGGTCGTGCCGGTGTTGGTCATCAACGTGATTCAGGCCCGCGGTGTGCTCTCGCTCACGCCAATCACGCCGCAGTTCTCGCGCATTTCACCGATTGCCGGCCTCGGCCGTCTCCTCTCGGTGCAGTCGCTCTTCACGCTCGGCAAGTCGCTGGTGAAGCTCGGCGTCATCGGCTGGGTGACCTGGATGGCGCTCTCGCGGTCGTGGCCTGAACTGACCGCGCTCGTCGGCTCGCCTGCTCCGGCAGTCCTGGCCACCACGCGATCGGTCACCATCCGCCTGGTGCTCTTTGCGGTCGGCGCCTTCGCTGCCGTGGCGGTGGTGGACTACCTCTTCGAGGTCTGGCGCCACCAGAAGGGACTGCGGATGACGCGTCGCGAGATCTTCGATGAAATGCGCGAGAGCGAGGGCGACCCGATGCTGCGGAGCCGCCGTCGTTCGCTGGCACAGAGCTTTGCGCGGCGCCGGATGCTGCAGCAGGTGAAGTCGGCGGACGTGGTGATCGTCAACCCGACGGAGATCGCGATCGCGATCCGCTACGACGGCCGCAAGTCGATCGCACCGGTCGTGGTGGCGATGGGGCAACGCAAGCTCGCCGAGCGAATCCGCGCGATTGCGCGCGAGGCCGGCGTCCCGATCGTGCGCAACGTGCCGGTGGCACGGGCACTGCTCGCGGGTGCGCGCGTGGGTCAGCCGATCCCGCCGGCACTCTATGCGGCGGTCGCCGAGGTGTTGGCCTTCGTCTATCGCGTGCGCGGCCGGCTGCCGCAGCATCTGGCTGAGGCACGCAGCCGGTGAGCGCCGTCGGCGGACTCACCCCGATCAGCACCACGGCGGCCGAGACGTCGAACCGCGGCGTGGGGGTCCTCCCGACGGCGCGCAGTGGGGCGGGGGGCTCCACCGGCCCGAACGCCTTCCAACGTGCGCTCGGGACCGAGGGGTGGCTCGCCGTCGGCGTGATGCTGATCGTCGCGCTGCTCGTCGTGCCGTTGCCGACGGTGCTGCTTGACGGCCTGCTCGCCCTCAGCATCGCCCTGTCGGTGCTGGTGCTGCTCGTCACGCTCGGGACCCGTGACCCGATCGACTTCAGCGGCTTCCCGTCGCTCCTGCTGTTGCTGACCCTCTTCCGCCTCGGCCTGAACGTCAGCACCACGCGCCTGATTCTGGCGCAGGGCTACGCCGGGGAAGTCATCAACGCCTTCGGCAACTTCCTGATCGGGGGCAATGTCGTCGTCGGGCTGGTCATCTTCCTGATCCTCGTGGTCATCAATTTCATGGTAATCACCAAGGGCGCGGGCCGCATTGCCGAAGTCGCGGCGCGGTTCACCCTCGACGCGATGCCCGGAAAGCAGATGGCGATCGACGCCGACCTCGGGGCCGGGCTGATCGACGAGGCGGAGGCGCGGCGGCGGCGGACTGATGTGGCACGGTACGCGGACTTCTACGGTGCGATGGATGGTGCGGCCAAGTTCGTCCGGGGCGATGCTGTCGCCGGACTCATCATCACGGCGATCAACCTGGTCGGCGGCTTCGCCATCGGCATGCTGCAGCAGGGCCTGGGCGCCGGCGACGCAATCGCGCGGTACAGCGGCCTCTCGATCGGCGACGGTCTCGTCTCCCAGATTCCGGCGTTGATTGTCAGCACCTCGGCCGGCATCATCACGACCTACGGCGCCTCCTCCCCCGGTGTTGGCCAGGCGCTCGGCGGACAGTTGACCCGCAACCCGCGCGCCCTGGGCATGGCCGCCGGCGTGATGGTCCTGCTCGCGGTGCTTCCCGGACTTCCGGCGATGCCGTTCCTGGCGCTCGCCGGCGCGGCGGGCGCGATGGCCTGGACGGGACGCCGGCCGGCGAAGGTGCTGACGCCGGTCAGTGCGACGCCAGCGTCCTCGGTGAGCGCGGCGGTCCCCGGCACCGCGCAGATGCGCGAACTGCTGCAGGTCGAGCCGATCGAAGTCGAACTCGGCTACGCGCTGATCCCGCTCGTCGACGAGACGCAGCAGGGCGATCTCCTCCCGCGCATCGGCTTGCTGCGGCGTCAACTCGCCACCGAACTCGGCATCATCGTGCCGCCCGCGCGGATCCGCGACAACATCCAGCTCTCGCCGACCGAGTACGCGATCCGGCTGCGGGGCGTACGCGTCGCTGGCGGCGAAATCATGCCGCGCTACCTCCTGGCGCTGGATGCCGGTGGTCGCGGGCTGCCGCTCGACGGTATCCGCACCACCGACCCGACCTTCGGGATTCCGGCACTCTGGATCGCGCCGGACCGCCGCATCGAGGCGGAGGCCAGTGGCTACAGCGTGGTCGAGGCGCCGACCGTGCTGGCGACGCACCTGATGGAGACGATCCGACGTCATGCCGGCGATATCCTCTCCCGACAGGACGTCCGTGAACTGGTTGATGGACTGCGCGAGACCCATCCCGCGCTCGTTGACGACCTCATCCCCGCCAAGTTGCCCCTCGGCGCACTGCACCGCGTCCTGCAGCGGCTGCTGCGCGAAGGGTTGCCGGTGCGCGACCTCGTCACGATTCTCGAGACGTTGTCCGACGCGGCGGACCAGAGCAAGGAACCGGAAGTGCTCACCGAGCATGTGCGCCGCGCGCTGGCGAATGTCGTCGCGCAGCTCTTCGCCGATCCGGACGGCACCGTACGCGGCATCACCATCGGGCCCCGACTCGAGTCGGCGCTGATGACACTCTTCGCGCCGCGCGCCACGCGCGACGGCACGACGCTGGAACCCGATCAGCTGACCGGGCTGCTGCGCGCCCTGAACGAGCTGGCCATCACGGCGCGCCGTGACGGCCGGTCCCGGCCGCTGATCACCCCGCCCGCCCTCCGCGTAGGTATTCGCCGTCTCGTTGAACCGATCCTGCCCGACCTCCCGGTGGTCTCGCTCGGCGAATTGCCGCCGCAGATGCCGGTCCAGAGTCTCGCGATGTGGGAGCTGACCCGTGCCACTTGAGACGTTTACCGGGACGCATGTCCCGACACTGCTGCGGCAGGCCCGTGAGGCCCTCGGCCCCGACGCGACCATCGTGGCGGTGCACCGCGAGGGGGGGCGCTTCACCGTCGTAGCGACCGACGAGCCGCCGCCGATGATGCGCCCGGCGCCGACGACAGGCCGCCTGATGCCGGAGCCTCATGACTTCCGCCGGATCCTGACCGATCAGGTCAGCGATGTGCCGGCACGTCCCGCCCCCGCCCCCGCGAGCCGCCGCACGAAGGCGCGTCCGCGCGTGATCGCGCTGGTCGGACCGACCGGCGCCGGGAAGACCACCACGATCGCCAAGCTCGCCACCGCGGCGGTCGCGTTCGGGCAGCACCGGGTCGGGCTGCTCGGGCTCGACAGTTATCGGATCGGTGCCGTCGAGCAACTCGCGGCCTACGCGGACATTGCGGGATTGCCGCTGGCGACGGCCTCGAGCGAGGCCGAGCTG